>JAQYVG010000007.1 GCA_030145595.1 Desulfobacterales bacterium
CGCCAGGGCGGCCGATTCGTCGTAGTAGGCATTGACGTTTACGGTGAAGGGAATCAGGCTTTCATCTTTTAAGATGTCGATATTCTCCTGGATTTCGCCGTGGGAATAAACCGGTGTGTAACAATACCACATATATATCTCCGGTCTGCCGGCCTTGCCGTCTTTAATCATCTTTAAAACCTGATGATTGGCGCCATGGGTCGGATAAGCAATCTGGCCGGGAAACCCATGGGTTATTTTGAGGCTTTTGGCCTTGGGCTTTTTCTTGGGTCCCTTGGGGTACTTCCATTTGGGGCCCACAGCCCGGCAACGGCCTCCGGGATTGTCGATGTTGCCGGTAATGGCGGCTAGCATCTGGATGGCACGCTCGGTGTCGGCGCCGTGGTGATGGGCAACTGCACCGCGGTAGCTGATCACACAGGCTGGTTTTGTTTTGGCCAATTCCAGAGCAATAGACTTGATCTTGGCCGCAGGTACACCACTTATTTTTTGAGCCCACTCCGGTGTAAAGCCCGCAAGATGCTTTTTCAAAGCAGCCACCTTTACGCTCGTACTTGCCTTTCGATTCTTGGTGGCCTTGATGAATTTAAAAAAATCCTTATCATACAGATCGGCGTCCATGATGACCTTGCACATGGCCAGTACTACAGCACGGTCGGAGCCAGGTTTGACAGGAACCCACTCCGTGGATTTAGCGGCGGTGTTGGACATCCTGACGTCAAATGTAAAGAGTTTTACTTTCCGATCAACCACGGCATCAATGAGCCTCTGGCTCACAGGAATACCATTGGTATGCGCTTCCAAACAGTTGCTGCCAAAATTGACAACAAATTTGGTGTTGTCAAAATCCCAGTTATCGTAGTGCTTTCCCCAGGTAAGCTCCTGGGCTGTCCACTTGGCTCCCTCGCAGATGGAGGTGTGGTTGCCGATGGTTTTGGTGCCGTAACTGGCCAGGAATACGCTTTTAATGATTTTGCTGGATGAGGCCTTCATGCGGCCGTAATGGAACATGAATTTTTCCGGGTGGCCTTCATCTCGCAGTTTTTTCAAACGTGCCGCCAGATCGGTCAGGGCCGCGTCCCAACTGATGCGCTTCCACTTGCCCTCACCGCGTTTTCCCACCCGTTTCATGGGATAAAGAATCCGGTCCGGATCGTAGAGCTGGTTAATGCCGGCAGCCCCTTTGGCGCAGATTTTGCCCTTACCTCTAATGGAACCAGGGTGTCCCTCCAGCTTGACAAGTCGGCCGTCTTCCACAAAACCGATCATGGAATCTCTGGTCACGCAGTTCCAGCAGGATGAAGGTATCATCTTTCTCTCAACGCCGGTCTCGGGTGAGAAATCCTTCCCGCCTTCAACAAAATCCACCGTCCCGGCAAGGGCGGTGGAACCGATCGTCTTTCCGGCAGCCAGGACCGCAGCACTCGCGACGCCAAGCCTTAAAAGATCACGGCGATTTATTTCTCGCTTCATATTTATGTCCTCCTTTTTAATTTATTACGTCCATGATGGCATCGTTTTTCTCAAACTTATGCTTGGCCGCCGCCATCTTCTTCAGCTCCCCATGGTAATCGATGTAAAAGCACATGGGCATCGTGTTTTCGCCCGGGAGCAAGGTAGTTTGTTTGCGCTTGTCCACCAATCCGAATTCTTTGGCCAGCTTGGAGACCGGACTGGCCGGATCATTCAGATCGCCGAAGAACCGCGCCCGCCCGGGGCAGATGTTGACACAGGAAGGTACCACCCCCTTAGCAATTCTGTGCTCGCAAAAGTTGCACTTGGTGATGGCGTTTTTGGTCTTGTCCTTGCCGGAAAGCAGAGATTTGTCCCAGTTGCGGGCACCGTAAGGACAGGCTTCGATGCACTTGCCGCACCCGACGCACAAAGAATTGTCAAACAAAATCACGCCGTCGGGGCGTTTGTAGGTGGCACCGCCACGATAACGAATCGTCTTGCCGCCGGAAGTGGTGAACTTCCTCCTATCCTTGGGGTACTCCGGACATTCTTTAACGCACGGCGGAACCTTGTCATCCTTGTTGCCCTCACAGTGGTTGCAAAGCCGGGGTAAGAAAAGCTTCTTGGAGTTAGGATATTTCCCCACAACTTCCTCATAGACGGCAGCACGAAAAGCACCTAATGGTACATTGAACTCGGCCTTGCAGGCCACGGTACAGGCACGGCAGCCGATGCAGCGCCGCAGATCAACCACAAACGCCCATCGGGGAGCCTTGGCCTTAGCCGCCATGGCCTCGCCTGCGGACATAAGACTGGCCGCTCCGGTGAGGGCCGCCGCTCCGGCTCCTTTGAGCACCTGTCGCCTGGAAAGGGGTAATTTTTCACGCATACTAAACCTCCTTTTTAAAAAAAATGTTTTTACTCTCCTTCTTCGAGATATTCGATCATCTCTTCGAAATGGGTTATAGCCGCATCAATAAGCATGATGGAATACTTTTTGTTGTGGACTCCGTTACCAAATTTAACGATGTTCAAATTCTCCCGGCCTTGTTTGAGCATCTTGCGGGCCTCGGCCTGTCTGGGCCCCGGAAGTTTGGCCTTGGCAAGGGCTGCCAGGGCTTCCTGCTCAATCTCTTTGCCGTACTTGATCTCGTCGGTCAGTTCGGTCTTCCATTCCTTGAGCATTTTCTTGTGATCCTTGGTGTGGCAGCGCACGCAGGTTTTGGCCGAGGCTTTCATGATAATCTGCCCTTTGGTATTGAACTCTTTTTCCACATGGCATCCCAGGCAATTGGTGCGGGCCTTGAACATAAAATCAGGTGTCCTGGAAACCTCCGGACGCTTCGGCCCGGTAGACAAAAGGCGCTGATATCGGTGTGGCTGGGGATGACAGGCCTCGCAGCCCGGAAGCTTAGGTTGACTCAAGTCTGAGCCGGCATAGGCTGCCATGACCGGCTGGTCTAAATCCGCCTTAGTGTGCAAAATAGGCTGGTGGCAATCCAGGCAACGGGCGTTCTTTATGGTCACGTGCTTTTGGTGCATCAGCTTTTTATTGTGGTCTTCCTTGAGCGCCTTGGCCCGATCATGGCAGGCCAGGCAGTTCTCCTTTTTTATCTGGCCGGCGTTCAAAACCAGGGCTGTTTTAAGCTCGCCGTCTTCAAATAAGGCTTCGTACCGGCCCCCTCCCGCGGCCTGTATCAGCTCGATATGGCAGCCGGCACATCTGACTTTAGCCTTTTGAAGCATCTTGTGGGTTATCGGATTCTCGCCCGAGGTCTGGATCGGCTTGGTGGGAAGCTCATGACACAGGGTGCATTTTCCTCGATCCTGGTTGAACCTGACGTTTTTAAAGTGGCAAAGGTGACAGGCAGCCTTGGAAACCTCGAATTTTTTGGCGTCGGTCTCGTGCTGGTGACAGGAGGTGCAGTTGACTTGCTGACCTTCGATCTGCTTCTTTTTGTCTAGATGAGGTTCGTGCACAAAAAGCACCTTTTCGGTAAATTTGATCTTCTTGGTCTTGAATTTATCGTCCGGTTTGCCGTGGCAGTTGGCGGTCATGCAGCTGGCGTCGCTGATCCTCGGTCTGGTTCTGATGGCTTCGCCGCCTAATTTAATGTAGGAAAAGTGCTCCGGAGGATTCTTGGGAATGTGAGCACTCACGGTCTCAGGGTTTGAAGCCGAAGTTTTATTCGATATATCGGTCCCTTTGGGCGGATAGTGGCATTCAACGCAGCCGAATTCCTTGTGTTTGCTCTTTTTCCAAAGATCGTAGCCTTTTTGAACCGCTTCCGGATAGGTCAGAATGTGGCAGTAGCCGCAAAATAACTGGGGCTGCGGGATTTCGGTCTGCGGCAGCTCGGTTAGAAACTGTGCCTTCTGATCGGCTGATAAAGCCGGGCCGGACAAAAACAGAATCTCCACCAGGGCCATGACAAAAATCTGAATAAAAATCCGGGCTTTAGTCTTGGTTTGCTGGTTGTTTATATTCGTCATTTTGATCTATACTCCTCAGCCAGAAAAAGATTTCATCCGGGTCAACCGGTCTGTTGAGACAGGCATAAATGTGGTAACAAATGGCATCTTTTAATTCAGGGTTATATGGATGCTTGGAAATACAGAAAAAATGAACTTGCGGGTATTTCAGAGTCAGGTCTCGAATTATGCGATTGTCGATTAATACCGTATCAATATCGATAAAGACCGCCATACAGGCATCCTCTTCAATGCATTTTCCCAAATCCGGCAGCAACTGCAGGGGGTAAGCTTGATATGATCCTTCTTCCAGGATGGCGCACAGCTCACGACCCTGCGTTTCGTCTGTATCCAGCACTACAATCTTCTTTCCCATCATAACTCTTATCCTTGGCCCAATTGTTTTGTTAAAAAATGTGCGACCGAGTTTGAAACGCCTGACAGTCCTACAATGTAGCAAATACAATGCCAGGATAATGGAATGGAAAATACAATTAGCCAAGTGATTTAGAAATTCAGAGGAAGTGTTGGTTTAACTGTTTAAAACAAATGAAGAAAATCCTAATAGGTTAGATAATTTGTTGTGGGTGATTTTACAAAAAAATAAGGCAAGGAGGAAATACTGACTATCACGGCAGTGTCTATATTTTAGACACGTTATAGTATGATTAAGTTTTTTTAATGTAAATTAAGCTATTTATACTGGTATAAAAATTATACACAATTTCATAATGTAAACAATAAAACCGTGTTACGATTACGACGCCATCAAGGTTAATGAATGGTGTTCTTCACGATCTGATATTTTTTGAGTTTATTATAAAGCGTGGCGCGGCTGATCCCCAGTCGTTGGGCGGCCAGTTTTTTGTTCCAGTTACACTCTGCAAGGGTTACTGTGAGCAGATTTTTCTCATTTTCCTGAATCGTTCCGGGCGATTCGACCGCAAAAGAAGCATCAAAATTACGAATGGCCGGCGGTAGGTCCGAGACTTCGATCCGGTCGCCCTTGGCCAGCACGGTGGCATGTTCAATACTGTTTTCCAGTTCGCGCACATTTCCCGGCCAGGGATAATCAAGCAGAAGCCGCAAAGCATCTGAAGTAAATCCGTTAATATCTTTACCCTGTTCTAAAGAGAATCGCACCAGAAAATGTTTGCTCAAAAGCGGTATGTCATTGCTTCGTTCTCTGAGCAACGGCAAATAAATTGGAATTACATTTAGCCGGTAATAAAGGTCTTCCCGAAAATTTCCATTTTTCACTTCCTCAAGAAGATCTTTATTGGTAGCCGCCAGGACACGCAAATCAACTTTCAGGGTTTTTTCACCTCCTATGCGCTCAAATTTCTGGCTCTGGAGCACCCGCAAGAGTTTGATCTGGGCCGAAGGGGATATTTCGCCGATTTCATCTAAAAAAACGGTGCCGCCATGGGCCTGTTCAAAACGTCCGGCTTTTTGGCGGATGGCCCCGGTAAAGGCCCCTTTTTCATGGCCGAAGATTTCGCTTTCCAGCAGCGTAGATGGATAGGCAGAACAATTGATTACGACAAAAGGTTTGTCTTTACGAAGACTTAAGTGATGGATGGCATTAGCCACCAGCTCTTTGCCGGTGCCGCTTTCGCCCTCAACAAGAATAGAGGCATCGGTGGGAGCAATATCTTCAATAAGTTTGTAGATTTTTTGCATCTTGGGATCTTTTCCAATAATTCCACTAAATTCGGTTACAGTTTCAATGCGGCTATGGAGGTTGCGTATTTCTTCCTCCTGGACTGCTGCGCGCTTAAGTGCACCGGAAGCCTGATTCAAAATCAGTTCAAGCAGTTCCATATCTTTGATTTCACAGATACAATTTCCAGGGCAGGAAACGATCATGGCCCCTAAAAGTTGTTTATCATGGCGAACTGGAAAAGTGGCCAGGTGTTTTGCGGCGTTAAAGGTCCCGGGAACAAGCGGAGGTTTTAAAATATCTTTACGGGCGAACGTTGTTTTTTTCAATCCCCCTAAGGCTGCAACGACAGTTTCCAGGGACTCTTTTCCAAGCGTTCTGGATGTCTTGTCTGATAAAGCAAAGAGTACCTCACTACTATCGGTAAAAATGAGAAGTACCATTTCTTTACAAGCCAAAATCTCTTGAAATTTCCGAATCAGATAAGATCCGACTTCATTCAAATTACCCAGTGCTCCGATTTCCTGAGCGATGACAAGACAGCTGCGGGTCTGATTATGGGATCGATTCAGTTGGACGGCATTCTCTTTTAACTGTTGTGTATATTTTTTAATGCGAGTGATCATTTGATTGAACGAAGCGGCCAACTTCCCCACTTCATCATGATTATTTATTTCAATTCCAATCTCCAGATGATCCTCGTCAATATTTTCGACAGCCTCCGACAGCGCTAACAACGGTTCGGTCACCCGCTTAATAAAAAGGAAGCTTACAGCCAGCCCGCAAAGCAGAATCGCAAGGGTAAGGGCGCTCATCTGCACCCATAGTTTCATTATTTGACGCTTAATCGGCTTTTCGGAGAACCCCAGACGCAAAACGCCTGCTTTCCCGGAAAAAATCGGCCAGGCAATATCAAGATAGAGTTCACCGGTGGTGGATGCGATTTCCTGAAACCGGCCGTTATCGCCATCGGCAACATGATTGGCGTTGGTTAGCTCTACCGGGAACCCCCCGGTAAAGGTGTGAGCCAGCAGTTGACCATCTCTGATAATAAAAAGATAAGCCACCGCAGGGCCGCTCTTGATCTTATCGTCCAGCATTTTCTGAAGCGCAACCAGGTCATTAATAAGAATTTTATCAGCGGCATCCAGCGCTAAAGCATGGGCAAGGTTTTCCGCCCGGGCCTTAGCCGTCTTGAAAAGGCTGGTGCTGTAACGTTGTGTGACCAGCAGAGAAATGAGCAGGCCGCTGGCGATGACAAGTGCCGAGACCGCCAGCAGTAATTTACTCCTTAGACTTTGCATTCGCATGGGCTGTCTCCTCCGACAAACTCAAACTCAGATTCATCTGTCGAATAGGATCGTACCACGTTTCTTTGGGCGCAACAAAGCGATCAATCAGCAGTTCAGTCAGAATTTTTTTGCCGTCGGGATCCAGATGTATCGATAACAGCAATTGACGGATACGGTCTTTAAGTTCTGTCGGTAGATTTGAGGAAACCACCACCGGAGGATTGCCGAAAGGTTCTGATTTTTTGATGACACGGGTTTGGGATGTATTGACTGGATTTCTTCGGTGATAATACTCCCAGATATGCCCGTCAATGGCGGCCGCATCCACCAGCTTTTTTGCTACGGCCAGGATCGAATTGTCGTGGCTGTAAGTGTAAATACTCTTTTTAAAAAAGGTGTCGGGTGTCTCCCCCTGCTGCTGCAGCCAGTATACCGGAACCAATCTGCCTGTATTCGATTCCGGATCGGTAAAAGCAAAAACTCCGCCTCTTAAGTCTTCCAGCTTTTGAATCCGGCTGTCTTTGTGAACGATCAAGTAAGATTGATAGAAATTTGACCCCCTCACCTGGGGTAGGGCCAGGGCCTCAAAACCGTAGTTTTCGCTCCCGGCCGCATAAGGACCCGAACAGATAAAGCCCAGGTCAATCTCCCCTTTACCAAAAAGGGTGTTTATCTCACCATAAGTCTTGCGCTGGACAAGCTGTATTTCCCGATCCAGTTGATTCCCTATATAATCTAAAAATTGACGATAATAGGTAAAGGTTTCTTTTGGGGAAATCATGGCTGCCACCGCTACTTTTAAACTAGGACCTTCCGGCCGGCGGTCTCCCGGTTGCTCGATCACCATGGTCTTGGAAAAGTCAACCACCGCCGTGTCGGCATCAACACCACAGCCATAAGTAAATATCAATAAAAAGACAACCAAAAGCCTTAAAATAGAGCGTACGTGCTGAGCAGCAAACATAATTGCTAGATTTCCTTATTCTTAATTCCCGTTTAGACGCGATGTTATATAAAATTGCACAGCGTTTTTATAATGCTACTCATTTTTTGAAGCTCCCTGCAGCTTGCTGCGGGGAATGCGAGCGCTGTTGCAGTTCAAATATCTATATTATATACTACTTAGTGTTACATGTCGTCAATAAATGTTTAACCTCAATCGGATTTTTCACCTTGGTTACTTTTTACAAATACTGTGTTTTTATTTCATAAATACAAGATTCACCCTATTTACCTTCGCGGTAATATATTTTACCTACATCCTATCGAAACTGAGCAGCTTTTTATTTGATCTGTAACGATTTCCGGCTCTTTCTTTTATGCGATCAGCGCTATTGACTAACAGCGATATAAAATTCGGGCTAAAACCTTAATTACAATCTTTCCGTTTCATAGCTATTCCCAGTGGGCTTGGAACCCTTAACTTAAACTATTTTAAGAAAGGAGATTCTATGGCTGTTATCACCATTTCCCGTCAATTCGGAGCTGGAGGAAGGGCTCTGGGAGAAATGATTGCAAAAAAACTCGATTACCAATTCATTGATGACCTTATCATTCAGGAGCTATCCGAAAAAGCCAATATCTCGACTGACTTTGTAAAATCTATGGAAAGGACGGCCGGCGGTACAATCTCCAAGTTTACTGCCGGTATGTTAAGCAGTAATTATATAGACCGACTCATCGGCAAAGACAAAGGTTATATGGATGAACACATATATGTTGAATTACTTCAAGAAGTTATCCTAAAGTTTGCCAAAATGGGCAACGTAGTGCTTATAGGGCGCGGCGGACAGTACATTTTACATGAATTTAGTAATGCTTATCATATTCTGCTTGTGGCTGATTTAAAATCTAGAATGAAATTTATGCAGCAATTTTACGATATTTCAGATGCAAAGGCCGCAAAAGTCGTCAAGCAGGGAGAAACCAGGAGATCCAGTTTATTTAAAAAATTCGGCAAAGAAGATTATGATCAACCATATCTTTATCATCTCGTTTTGAATATGAGCAGACTCTCTTTAGAGCAAGCTTTAAAAGCAGTCGTTGCTTTGATTTAGAATTGGCATGGCACTGTCATAACCCGTGTCCATCCATACCAAATTTATTTATAGTTGACTGAGGTTGCCACATTGTGGTATTTTGGCGTCATAAAAAAGAAAATTGATTTCCGACCCTCGGCTACACCAGTCTGATGGAAATTTTATTTTAACTCAAACAGAATAAAGGGGGACAAAATGGCCACTCAAAAAATATTAATAACGTATAACTTCACAAGCTACGACCAGAAGGCCTTAGATTTTGTCACTCGCACTTTTGTCCATTTAAAGGATGTTGAAGTAACACTATTGAATGTTTATACCCCTGTACCTAAAATTGAGTCGCGTGAATCTCCTGTTATGGCAAAATTTCAGAGGAATCTGGATTATCTTAGTCAAAAGGTCAAAGAGCAGGAAGCAGGGCTCCAGGAAGCCCGGCAGTATTTAGTGCAAAACGGTTTCACCGAAAACCAGGTCAGCTATCTTTATAAGCCCCGCAAAAAGGATATAATCGGAGAAATAGTCGATATTGCCACGCAAGATAATTTCAATATAGTTGTCATGAATCGCAAGCCCGGTAAGGTCACTCGATTTTTTACCGGCAGTGTTTTTAGTAAAGTAGTGTCTGCTTTAAAAGATAAAACCGTCTGCATTGTCAGTTAATCCAAATAGATGAGGAGGGGTTTCATGGACGTTAATGACAAAATAAATATTGACATATTTAAGGTGGTTACCAGGGCCATCGCGGAATCTGACGACCTTGGCATTATGGCCAACCATTTAACACAGCTTTTGGTGGGGACTTTGGATATTAAGGGCTGTACGATTTTTGTCCTGGATCCTGACACAAAGGAGCTGGAGGTACTTGCCAGCTTTGGATTGAGTATCGGTTTTATGCGCAAAGGGCCGGTATTATCTGATAAAAGTGTCAGTTTTCTCTTAAAAGGCAAGCCGGTTGTAATCACTGATATTGCCGCAAGTGACATCCTGCAATACCCGCAAGAAACCAAGAACGAAGGCATTGGTGCAATCGTCTCTGTTCCCATAATGTTATACGGCTCCAATATAGGTGTTTTAAGATTATATCACCACGAACCCTGGGATGTTTCCGAGCAGGATCTTGACTCTTTGTTCCTGCTTGCTGAAAACATCGGCCTGGCCATGACCTATACGCGTCTGCTTAATGCACTGCAATCTGTAAAAGATACCATCAATGATATCCATACGATCTGGCTGGACCCCAGAAAGGCATGAAGAATCCTCGCCCATAGGAGGCTTTGGTTTGCCTCTGCCGCAGATCCCGGTTGTTCACGGGGAAAGGGGCTGCTAGCCTGCTAGCCTGACAAGTTAGAAGCACCTAAAATGAGCTAAAGTGCCTATTTATCCCGGATTTGTCGGGGAAGTTATGGTGTCGCTTTCAGCCGTCGTAGCCAAGCTACTATCCGTCCTTCGTAGCCTTACCACGGCGGAGTAGGCTGGCGAAGTCGGCTTGCTCCGCTGATTTTATATAATTGACAGCATTCCTTAACTCTTGTCTGCCTCTGGTGGGTTAGCTCACTTTAAACTTTAGTTCACTTCAAACTCTTGCAGCGTTTCTTCAGGCAGAACCGGACAACTCTGACCCCCGCAATGCGGGACAGGCCTGGCCCATAGGACCAGGTTTTCAAGATCAAGATAAAATTTTATACAGCGCGGCTGCGCCACTTTAAAAAGGGATATTATCATGTCTGAACCTATCCAGGAACTGCCTGCAATCCTTGAGGCTATGGCGGACGGTATTTATATTGTCAAACCCGATTATACGATACAGTTCATGAACAAGGCCATGGTCAAAGATTTTGGAGAAGGCACAGGAAAAAAATGCTATCAGGTAGTCAATCGCCGGGATGAAAAATGTCCATGGTGCCGGGCAGCAGATATCTTTGAAAAAGGCGCAACGATCCATAGAGAACTGCATATACCCATTGTTGATAAGACCTACGACCTCACTGAATTGCCATGGGTCAACACCGACGGCCAAGTATCGAAACTCGCTATTTTTCATGATATTACTCCGACAAAAGCGTGTGAAGTAAAGCTCAAGGCCACGGAACTAGATTACCGCCGGCTGTTTGAGCATATGGGCTGCGGTGTGTTTATCAGCAGCAGGGAAGGAAAATTTGTAGATGTCAACCAGACGCTCGTGGATATGCTCGGGTATGAAAACAAGGAGGAGCTTTTGGAGATTGATATTGCCAAGGATCTGTATCTATGGCCTCAAGATCGCCAAAATTTTCAGGAATCGATTGAGAGTCGAGGCCGGGTAGTCGATTATGAAATCAATTTTAAACACAAAGACGGCAAAGCAATCCCGGTCTTGCTCACCGGCAACGTGCGCTACGATCAACATGGAAACATCCTGGGATACGAAGGGATCAATGTGGATCAATCCCAAAGGAAGCAGATTGAAAGAGAGTTGGAAAAAACCCAAATTCAACTCCTGCAGACAGAAAAAATGGCTTCGCTCGGAAAACTGGCCGCCGGCGTGGCTCACCAATTAAACAACCCTTTAGGAGGGATCACTCTGTTTGCCAGATTAATGATGGAAGAGTACGACCTGGAGGAGGGGGCCCAAAAAGATTTAGACCGCATTTTAAAAGACGCCCAAAGGTGCAGTGAGATCGTTAAGGAACTGCTGGAGTTTTCGCGGCAAACCAGCCGCAAGATGCAGCCCCAAGACATCAACAAGGCCATTTCCCGCACGCTGTTTCTGCTTGAAGATCAGACACTCTTTCATAATATTCAGGTGGTTAAAAATCTGGAACCTGCCCTGCCGCACCCGCCGGTTGACATCCAGCAAATGAATCATGTGTTCATGAACATTATCCTCAATGCAGCCGATGCCATGGAGGGCAATGGTAAATTGACGCTGAGGACTTACCGGTCCTCGAAAAATAAGGACAAGATCTGTATCGAGATAACGGATAGCGGCCCGGGAATTCCCGATGACATTCTACCGCATATCTTCGAGCCCTTTTTCACCACCAAGCAGGAAGGCAAGGGCACCGGTCTGGGACTTAGCCTGGCTTATGGTATTGTGGAAGACCATGGGGGCTCGATCAAGGTTAACAGTGCGCCCGACAAAGGGTCCACTTTCACCATTGAGCTTCCCCTGGCCAGACCGGAAAACGGAGTCTAAAACCATGGAAAATCAACTTAACACCATATCCATTATGGTTGTAGATGATGAAAAAGATATCCAGGACGGTTGCGAAAGGATTCTTACCCGTATGGGCTGCCGGGTAGTCACGGCCTCGCGGGGAGAAGAGGCTCTCCATGTCCTGAAACATGAACCGGTTTCCATCGTATTGCTGGATCTAATGATGCCCGGCATCGGGGGTATGGAGGTTCTCCAGCGAATTCAGAAAATTGATGACCAGATACTGGTCATCGTCATTACCGGGTACGCCACCATAGATACGGCCATTGAGGCCATGAAACAGGGTGCCTACGATTTTATCCCCAAACCTTTTACACCTGACCAGTTGCGCATCAGGGTCGAACGAGCGCTGGAAAAACTGCAACTTACCCGCGAGGCCGAACAAATGGACAGGGAGCGCAGAAAGACCCTGGCTGACCTTGATACCGAAAAGAGCCGTATCCGCACCATCTTAGAGTCTCTTCCCAGCGGTGTGGTGGTGACCAATTCTCAGGGACAGGTGGCCCTAATGAATCCGGCTTTTTTGCTGCATCTTGGTCTGGATCCCGAACGGGGTCCGGGTGATCCCATTGAAGCCTATGTGCCGGATCAAGGGTTTTGCAATCTTGTCTTGGAACTGTCTCAGGGAAAACATGTAGATCCGGATGATCTGCCCACCTATGAGTTTGTTCTGCACGGTGAAAAATACTTTCAGGCCCGAGGCCGGCCGGTGCAGGGTGAAGAGATGGAATATCAGGGAGCGGTAGTGGTTCTCGAAGATATAACGACCCTCAAGGTCCTGGATCAGGTAAAATCGGAGTTCGTGGCCAAGGTATCCCACGAACTCCGGTCACCCCTTTCCACCATCCATGAACAGCTGGCCATGGTGCTCGGCGAAATGGTGGGAGACGAATCTAAAAATGACCAGTACATACTCGCCCGCGCCAAGGAAAAAACCCATGGGCTGATATCTTTAATCGGAGATTTGCTCGACCTGTCACGCATCGAGGCCGGGATTGTGCACCAGGAACCGAAGCCGGTCCGCCTCGAAGAACTCTTAAAAAGCATTGTAGATTTTCTGGGGACCAGGGCAAAGGGGCGCAGACAGGCCGTTATCTTGGAGCTTTCTGAAAACCGGTTCCCTTTATTTACAGCCGACCCCATGGTGCTCGAGAGCATCTTCGGGAACCTTATCACCAATGCCATCAATTACACTCCGGATGGCGGTGAGGTCAAAATTTCGGCCGGCTTTAACGAGAAAACCATGCATGTGACAGTCAAAGACAATGGTTTCGGAATCGAGGCCAGACACTTAGAGCAGATCTTCGAAAGATTTTACCGGGTCAAAGACGAAAAGACGAGATATATCACCGGTACAGGGCTGGGACTCCCCATAGTCAAGGGGCTTTTGGACAGCCTGGGCGGAACCATCAGTGTGCAAAGTACCCCCGGCAAGGGCAGCGCGTTTACGGTTCTACTACCGGTTCAAGAGCCTTTAGGAACACTTCCGGTTCAACCGTAACATCGGTCCACAGGGCAAAGGTTCGCCGGGCCTGATAGGCCAGGCAAGAGAGGCCGTCTATGAAGCGAATGTTTTGGGTCCGGGCCATGTCTTGCCAAAAATTCTGACGGCGGCCATAGTTCAGATCGAGTACCAATTCGCAATCCTTCACCTTGAGACTGCCCACCAGGGACGCCAAGTCCGGCGACTCGTCATTGCTTGATACGGAGGTAGCATTAACTACCAGGTTGGCCGGGATCGCCTGGTTTGAAACAAAATCAAGCGTGAGCGCTTCTCCCCCGATACGACCCACCAGCTGCCTGGTTTTTTCGTGGCTGCGGCCGGTTACCAAAATCGGGTTTGCATTCAACCACTTTAACATAAAGACAACCGCCCTGGCCGCACCGCCTGTTCCAAAAACAAGCGCCGACTTGCCGGCGGCATCGAATCCGGCTTCTTCAAGGGCGTTCATAAAACCGACGGCATTGGTATTGTACCCTTTGAGCACTTTATCTTTACGAGTTATGGTGTTGATGGAGCCGATAATCTGAGCCCCTTCGGAAAGAACATCCAAAAAAGGTATGACCGCCTCTTTGTACGGCAGGGTGACGTTGGCACCGGCGATGTTCAAAACTCTGAGGCTTTGGACAGCCTGACCGACTTGATCCGGTGAAACCATGAACGGCACATAGATTCCATTAATTCCGGCATGTGTAATTGCCGCCGAAAACATGGGAGGTGACTTTAACCTAAAAACCCGTTCATCGCCTATAATGCAATAAACCTTCACCTTCTTACACCACCTAAAAATTAAGTGAAGAATCCGGGTTAGAGGCCGAGAAGCCTTTTAACGCTCGCGGTTATCTCTTCTGCCGAGGCCGGCTTGGCAAGATAATCTTCAGCCTCCATGCTCCTTCCATCAGCATGGGAATAACGGGTGGAGGTCACGTGGTCTCCAACGGCGGTCAACATTATAACGGGAATATGGGCAAACCGCTCATCTGCTTTAAGCTCTTTGCACATTTCGTAGCCGTCCTTTTCAGGCATCATGACATCCAGGACAATGGCGTCCGGAGGGTTGGCCTTGACCTTTTCCAGGCCCTCCACGCCATCATAGGCCACTTCAACCTCAAAACCTTCCTTCTCCAGATTCCCTTGGACAATGGAAGCGAAATCAGGTTCGTCGTCCACCACCAGAATTCTCTTTTTTCCATCCATATCTCTCCTCCATTCGTTAACACTATTCTTGCTACGGATTTCAGAATTTTGAGCGTTCCCCTTGAAACGTTTCTATACTAATTTTTTTTCCATTCCGCAATCCAAATCTTTTCGTAAGCGCTCACAGGTTTCCCGCCACTGGTGGGATTTAGCATTGTCTTTATTCGTTGACCCTTTGAACCCTGAACCTGTGAACGGTTACGTCAAATCAATCCCGCCTCTGACATGATATCCGGGACCAGTTCTTCCTTGTTGATGGCCATGATGTGGACACCGTCACACATTTTTTCCTCGTGAATCCGTTTGATCATGCGGCCGGCAATCTCTATACCTCTCGCCAGAACCTGGCCCTTGGGGGCTGAGGCCATTTCATCTATCAAGTCCTGCGGCACAAAAACTCCGGCAATATTGTTGTTCATAAAGCGAGCCATGGGCGCCGAAGTTAACAAAATGATACCCGCCAGAATTTTCACATTAAACTGTCCGGCGTATTCCATGAACTTTTTGAATCTGTCCAGGTCAAACACGGCCTGGGTCTGGATAAACTCGGCACCGGCCTCAATTTTTTTTTCAAATTTGATAAGCTGGGGTTCGAGGGGATCGGCTTCAGGCGTGACTATGGCGCCGGCGCAAAACGAAACCCCGCCGTCTAAATCGTTGCCGCTGATATCCTTGCCCGCTTCAAGCTTTCTGACAACTCCCAGCAGCTGGCTGGAGTCCAGATCAAAAACGGCCTTAGCCTCTTTATGGTCACCCAGCATGATCGAATCCCCGGTAAGACAAAGGACATTATGAATGCCTTTGTAAGAGGCCAAGAGCAGATCGGCTTGGAGCGCCAGGCGGTTGCGATCCCGGCAGGTCATCTGCAAGATCGGTTCACCGCCTATCTCTTTTACCAAAAGAGCGCCGCCCAGACTGGGAAACCGCATGACCGAGCTCTGGTGATCGGTTACATTAATAGCATCCACCTTGTCTTTTAGAAGCTCGATATCGTGGGCCATGCGTTCAAGGTTGGTCCCCTTGGGGGGAGCGGCCTCACAGGTTACAACAAATTTGCCCGACTTCAGGGCTTTTTGAAATGCAGAAACCATGTCACAGGTCCTTTCTTAATAATCGATTTTATTGTTCCGTCAATATCATTTTCCCGGGAGTCGGTTCTCCCAGGTAATTTCTCGGGGGCTGGAGCCTGCGCATGGAATCCAGTCGTCCCAGATCCGCCAGCCGGTTATATATCATCGTCCAGGCACAATCTTTTCTTCGGTCTATTTCACATTTGCCACTATCCGTCCCCCCGCAGGGGCCGTTTACCAAACCTTTGTGGCAGGAAGTGACAGGGCATATTCCGCCAGTTTCACCGATGATACAAGTCCCGCACTGGGTGCAAATCTCATTATACTCTCCCACGGCGGTCTCTTTCCCTATAAAAAGAGTGTCCAGGGCCGGCACGACCATCTTTTTTAACTGCCCGGCAATGGTTTGGACACCGAAAGCGCAGGTCATGATCAGAAGCGCATCGGCCTGGTCAATTTGCTGGCCGTATTCGGCCAAGGCATCGGTTGTTAAATTGTCACAAGCCACCGGAACAACCAGATGGCCGGTAATAAGTTTGCCTTTGCCGGACAACTGCTCTTGCATGGCCCTTACTTCAGGCTCGCCGCCGGTACGTGTTAGGGTAACACACGTACCGCAGCCAATGATAAAAATTCTCCCTGATCCGCTTAAAAGCAGATCAATCTCTTTTTCAGCTTTTGGTTGTGTAATAGACCTGATCATATTGACATCCTCTCTTTTTCCAAATCACATCTTAAGCACCTTTTGGATTCGCTTATGGCCTCCTTAACGGAGAACCCTTGCTCAACTTCGCGAAAATCGTTTACTCTTATTTCTGCTTTTTCGAGTGCGGTCCGGATTCTCGGCAGCTCTTGGTCTGTCTCCTCATCCAGCGCCAGGCCTGTATCCTCATGCATAGCAGTTTTCATGTCCGGAATTTCAACAGGACCGCTTTCTCCCAGAAGATACTTATCAATGGCAATTGCCGCTCTTCTTCCCGACGCGATAGCCCGTATGACAAAGGTCGGCCCTGTTGTAAAATCTCCGCCGGCAAATACACCGGGAATATTTGTGGAAAGCGTGTTGTCATCAACAACCAGCGCCCCCCACAAAGCCCTCTCTAACTGACTGTCTTCTGATAAAAAAGACATGTCTTGGGCCTGACCAATAGAAATGAGAACATCTTCGGCTTCAACAAGTTGCGTAATCTCTTCATCACATTCAGGGTTAAAGCACCCTTCATCATCAAACACGCAAACACAGCGGATAAATTCCATCCCAGTTACCTTTCCGTCTTGGTACAGAATCTGCTTGGGAGACCATTCAGGATTGATGACAATCCCCTCATCGAGGGCCTCTTCGACTTCCTTTTCCCACGCCGGCATTTCGTCTCGCGGTTCCAGGCAGAAAATCTGGACATGCTGTGCCCCGGCCCGCAACGCGGTCCTGGCAACGTCAATGGCAACATTACCCCCCCCGATGACAACCGCTCTGTTTTTAAGCCGCATGTCCTGACCCTTTTTGATGTCGTTCAAAAAATGGAGCCCGTAATAAAGGCCTTCCAGATCCTGATCTTCTCCCGGAATCCCGATTTGCTTGCTGGCCTGTGCTCCGGCGGCAAGAAAGACTGCTTCATAACCCTCATTTAGCAGATCGGTGAAGGTATGTCCGGCATCAATCGGAGAGTTGTATCGAATTTCAACTCCGCAGTTTTCAATATATTTAATCTCATCCTCAACGACTTTCCGAGGCAGGCGAAATTCGGGAACGGCAATACCGAGCATCCCGCCGGCTATCGGCTGGGACTCAAAGACGGTCACCTTGTAACCCATTTTGGCCAAGAAATAGGCACATGTCAGACCTGCGGGACCAGCCCCCACAACTGCAGCCCTCTGCGCTTTGGTAACAGGAAAAGGGTCTCGGGACGATCCGATATTTTCAAAATACCAGTCGGAAGCAAACCGTTTGATCGATCGGATGGCTACCGGTTCGTCCAGTTCGCCTCTTCTGCACTTGAACTCGCAAGGATGGATGCAGATACGGCCGCATACTGCCGGGAAAGGATTTCTCTCCCGGATAATCTTAACGGCTTGCTCGTATTTACCAAGTGCAACGGCGGCAACATAGTTGGGCACGTCAATTCCGGCCGGACAGGCGTGCTGGCAGGCGGAAATAACCATGGAGTCACAAGTTGCTCCCGAGCATCTGTGCTCCATGATATGATCTTCATATTCTTTAACAAAGTATTTCAAAGTGGAAAGCACCGGCTTTGCACAAGCTTGACCCAGGCCGCAAAGCGATGATTCTGTAATGGTTGCACCCAATTCCTTTATGGTTTGAATATCAGAGATTTGGCCCTCACCCCTGGTTATGCGTGTTAAGATTTCCAAAAGCTGAGTCGTACCCAGTCTGCATGGTGCACACTTTCCGCAGGATTCCGATTGTGTGAAACTTAAGAAAAACCGGGCAATTTCAACCATGCAATTATTTTCGTCCAGTACCACCAGGCCGCCGGAGCCCATGATGGCACCGATCCGCTGAATCGTATCATAATCTATGGAAAGGTTTAAAAATTGCGCGGGGACGCAACCACCGGAAGGCCCCCCCATCTGCACGGCTTTAAACTTTCTTCCCTTGGGAATGCCGCCGCCGATCTCAAAAACAACATCCTTAATGGTTGCACCGATAGGCACTTCAACAAGTCCCGTATTGTTGACCTTGCCGGCTAAAGAAAAGATTTTTGTGCCCTTACTGTTTTCGGTACCTACTTGTCCATACCATTGGGCACCGTTTTTTATGATTAAGGGCACATTAGCCCAGGTCTCCACATTGTTGATGTTGGTGGGCTTTCCGCCCAGCCCGGACTGAGCAGGAAACGGCGGACGGGCTCTGGGCATGCCGCGTTGGCCTTCAATGGAAGCCATCAGAGCGGTTTCTTCGCCGCACACAAAGGCCCCCGCCCCTATTTTCAAAGACAGATCATAATTGAATCCGCTCCCAAGGATGTTCTCACCCAGCAGGCCCAGCTCTGTGGCTTGCTCTAGGGCTATGGTAAGGTGTTCAATCGCAATGGGGTATTCTTCCCTGACATAAATATATCCATACTCAGCCCCGATGGCATAGGCACCGATCAGCATTCCTTCGAGGACCGCATGGGGATCACCTTCCAATATGGCTCGATCCATAAAGGCACCCGGGTCGCCTTCGTCGGCATTGCAGATAATATATTTGGGACGACCCTCGGCTTGACGAGTGAATTTCCATTTGAGACCCGCCGGGAAACCCGCCCCCCCCCGTCCTCTTAGTTTAGCGTCTGTAACTTCCGCAATAACATCTTCAGGTGTCATTTTGGAGAGCATCCTGGCAACGGCCTGATAGCCGCCGGCGGCAATATAATGCTCGATGCGGGTGGGATCGATCCGTCCACAGTTGGCCAGGACCCTTCTTTCCTGTTTTTTGTAAAACGGAATCTGATTGCGGTAAAAAACAGGAGCGCCCGTTACAGGATCCTTGTAGGCCAGCCGGTCAATAAACCGGTTGTTCTTAAGCGTCATATCAACAATTTTGGAAGCAGATTCCGGATCTACTTCCTGGTATTGAATGCCTAACGGCTCTATAGCCAAAACAGGGGCCTTGGCGCAAAATCCATGACACCCTGTAGCCCTGATTTCCACCTCTTTCGACAGGCCCTGTTTTTTGACCTCTTCTTCAACAGCTTCCATGACTTCGGATGCACCATAAGCCCGGCAGCCGGTCATGCAGATATGAACTTGCGTTTTTCTTTTAGCATCCTGAGCAAGTATTGTATTGCGGAGCCATTCCAGTTGGCCGATGGATGAAAGTTTCTCCATACGCTTTACTCTTCCTCCTTATCCTTCCCGTACTGTGCCAGCAAACTGGAAACTTTGCTTGGAGCCAGTTTGCCGAAATAGGTACGGTTAACCATCATGGCCGGAGCCACAAAACAAGCACCGAGGCAGGCCACTGTTTCTAAGGTGAATTTATAATCGGCGCTGGTCTCACCTTTTTCCAGGCCCAACTCATTTTGCATCAATCTTAAGATGTTCCTGCTACCTTTCACATGGCAGGCAGTGCCGCGGCAAACTCTTAGCACATATTTGCCTTTGGGCTTCAACGAAAATCCGGCATAAAAAGTGATAACCCCCTGAACCTGGCTGGGAAACATTTTTAGTGCCTGAGCAATCGGTTCGATCGATTCCGGAGGGACGTAACCGAACGTCTCCTGGACTTCCTGCAACAGCGGTATCAGCGCCCATTTTTCTTTTTCATGTTTTGCAATCACAGCGGTAAGTTCATTCCAGTCTATTTCTTTAGGCTCCATGATTTGATCCTTTTAATCAGTTATTAGCTATTAGCCTTTGACTATTAATTATTGGTTATTAGCAACCTGCATCAAGTGACCAGTAATCAGTAATCAGTGAAAAGTGATCAGTTATTAGTTATTAGCTATTGGTTATTAGTAACCCGCATCAAGGCCCGCAGGGCCGCTCCTCAAACGAAGAGCTCCTCAAGTCCCGCAGGGACGCTCCCCCATCAACGCCGCAGGCGCTTATGTATCTTGATGCTCTATTTTCTCAACCTTGACCCGGCACGTCTTCCATCCGGGTGAATCCGGCTCTCCCAGCTGGGTCATTGCGATCAGGTTCATGGCATCATTGTCGTTAAACGCCAGCGGGATGAACATTTGTCCCGGACTCAAGCGGCGGCTTAATCTAATCTGCCTCTTTATCTCTCCATGCCGGGATGAAACTTTGACGGTGTCCTGGTCATTTATGTTCAATTTTTTGCCGTCTTGAGGTGATAGTTCTATCTCCCCTTTAAAATCCGGCTTTAATTTGCGATTCGAATAACCGGTGCGGGTCCCGCCCCCGAAATGATAACGTACGAACCCGAAGATGGCCGTGAAAGCATAGTCTTTATCGGATAATTCGTCTTTAATCTCGCCTTTGCAGGAGACAACCGGGGAGAAAGAAATGATGGTTTTCGTTTTGACAGCTTTATCGCCTTCACGCCGGCCGTCCACCGTTATCCAGGCGGTGTGGGTATGCCTGTCCAGGTCTTCATACATGGGGACAAGCCGGCGGATTTCATCCCTTACATGCCCAAGGGAAACATAATGTTTTGCATCCCCTAATTTTGAAGCCAAAAGTCCTAAAATCTCCCAATCCGGACGGGCATCGCCCGGCGGTGTCACCACCGGGCCAAATGACTGAATCCTGCCTTCCATGTTCGTAAAGGAACCGCCTTTTTCAGCAAAGGCGGCACCGGGCAGAACCACATCAGCAATTTGAACCGTAGCGGTGTTCAATATATCCTGCACCACAATAAAATCGAGTTTTTGGAGAGCTTTTTTAACCCGATCCGGCTGAGGGAGGCTGCAGAGGGGGTTTTCCCCCATAATGTACAACCCTTTAAGATTGCCCTTTTCTGCCTCTTCGATCATGCCGACCATATTGAGGCCGTTTGCCGCTGATATTTCCGTCTGCCAGAGCTGCTCCCAGCGTCTACGGTTGGAATCATTGCTAAGAAGCTGCCAGCCGGGAAGCGCATCCGGGACCGCCCCCATATCCTGGGCCCCCATCTGGTTGTTATCTTTGGCAAGCACGTGGATGCCGGCCCCCTCAAACCCGAGGCTGCCGGTCATCAGCGCAAGGTTGATAACGGCCTCCATGGCCTGCATGCCGCAGCTTTGCAAAAGGATTCCACTTCCGATCACAAAGG
Organism: Desulfobacterales bacterium; assembly: GCA_030145595.1. Classification (GTDB taxonomy): domain Bacteria; phylum Desulfobacterota; class Desulfobacteria; order Desulfobacterales; family UBA11574; genus Desulfatibia_A. The sequence continues at coordinate 21,608 of JAQYVG010000007.1, forward strand.
CAATCTTTTTACCTTGCAGTAATTCGGCGGTTGCATTGAGATCATTCGCATCTATGCCGGTCACACGGCTTACCTGTTTCAGTTTCAGAGAAGCAAGACCGCTGCTGTATTGCTCGAATCCTTCGGTAAACTGCTTGATATAAGCATCATCGTGCCCCTTTTTCTCATGCAGCAATGCTGCCAGGCCGTTGATCAATGCAACATAGTCAGGTTCTAAATCGTTGCCGGTCGAAAGATCGAGCCAGGCGGATGAAAAATCAGTAAGGTCTGTCCGTCTCGAATCAGCCACCACTAAAGGAATACCTTTTTTGCAGGCCCTCTTCAGATAATAGCTCACCACAGGTGTCGAATGACCCGGATCAGCGCCTAAAACAAAAACGGCTTCGGCCTTTTCAAGCCAGGCAAGGGGGCTTAAGCGCCACAGCCCGTCGGTTCTTTTATCAAGGAGGTTCATGACAGGTCGCCCGGACACGTAACCGCCGTTATCCACGTTGTTTGTGTTAAATAGAACTCGTGCGATTTTCTGAAAAAGATAATTCTCTTCATTGGTACATTTAGAGGAGCCTAAGAATGCCACGCTCTGCGGACCGTTTTCACTTTTTATCTTTAAAAGCCGGTCGGCGACGACCTCAATCGCCTCATCCCATGAGGCCGGAACCATTGTATTATTAGCATCCAAGGCCGGAACTATTTTATTATTAGCATCCGCGGTATCCTGCCGGATCAGGGGCTGGGTCAATCGTTCACCGCTATTCAGAAAGTCATGCGCAAAGTGTCCCCGGACGCAGAGGGTTGCCCCGTTGACAGTATCCTGTTGGTTTGAAGGATTTACTTCCACAATCCTGTTAGCCGTATAACCCATGGCCAGATTGCAGCCCACACCGCAAAATCCGCAGACAGAGAGAGCTTCGAGCGCAGGAGTCGAAATATAACTTTTATTATTTTGAGACAACGCGCCGGTAGGACACATGGACAGGCAAGTACCGCAGAATGTACAGTTCGACTGCTCCAAACCCCGATCATGTACCGTGGTGGGACGGGATTTAAAACCTCTGAGATTGTAGTCTATGGCACCCACCACTACCAGTTCATGGTCAGCCCGGATGCATTTTCCGCACAGGATACATTTACTTAGATCTCTGATAATAAAGGGGTTGGCCTGTTCCAGGGTTTTATAATTGGGCATGGGATACAGATTTGTTTCACCAATACCCAGTTGAGCGGCAAACTGGCGCAACCGGCAGCGGTTGCCCTTGCTGCAAACCACACACGATTCGGGGTGTTCCGCCATCATCAGCCGGATGATATTGCGCCGGTGGGTTTTTATACGATCAGTGTCGGTTAAAATGGACATTTTGGGGGCAACAGGCGTAACGCATGATGCCATAATACGACCTGTTTCTTCATCTTCGACCAAACAGAGGCGGCAGGCCCCGACGGGCTTTAGATCAGGATGATGGCAGAGCGTAGGAATCTTTATCTCCAGCTCTTGTGCAGCATTCAAAATGCTTGTTCCGGCTGAACATGTAATGTTTTTTCCGTCAATGGACAGAGTTATGCTTTCCAAGTAACTACCCCCCCTTTTTTTTTCAGACGGTCTTATTTGGAGCTTTTGATCTCTTTTTCAAATATATCATAATTCTTATTAAGCAGATAATTCTATTATTTTGTCATCGCTTATATCGCCGCTCATCACATCAACCCAAGCGGGACATGGAACTGGCTCAATGAAACCCTAATGATCTCCCCACGCGATTACGGGACAGTGGTACCACTTTGTGGCAAGCATTGCAACTATAAATATATAAATCCAAAAGGATCGTGGAAAATATTTGCAAAAAAGATAATACCAACTGTCGCAAATTGTATGGTTTGCGGTCAATATATATGTTGATATTTAGCTTTTATTTTAAAATAGCACAGTTGTACATGTCCAGAAAGCGTACATTTAATGCCTGCAATACATCTGCAGCTCAGTGTTCGCCCTTAAGTGCTTCGTTGGAGCGCAACGAAAATCCGGCTATCGGGACATATGAAAACCTCCGGCTCACATAAGATTCAGTTATTATGATTTTATTTTTTGGATTTTTCTTGACAGCTATGCCACCATGTGGCACTTAAATATTGGTCTTTAACATTGATGGTTTCGTAAAAAGTCACGCATTCAATTGTGAACTCATATGGACAGCGCGGAATTCAAACATTTCCGGAAAAAATTGAAAAAAACCCAGCGGCAGATGTCCCAGCTTCTGGGAACGTCTATCAAGGCGATCCACAGCTATGAGCAGGGCTGGCGATCAATACCGGCCCATGTGGAACGGCAGATGTTTTTTTTGATCTCCAAGATTGTAAAGAAAAAAGGAGACCAAAGGCCCTGCTGGGAAGTAAAAAAATGTCCGCCTGAGTTTAAAAATGAATGTCCGGCCTGGGAGTTTAAGGCGGGCCAACTATGCTGGTTCATTTGCGGAACAATTTGTGACGGCGTCGTCCATCAAAACTGGAAAGAGAAGATGAAGCTTTGCCGCTCCTGTGACGTTTTCAAATACTTACTGTAAAGTGAGGCTCCCTTAGTCCCGCTTTAGCACGATTCGCCTGCAAGAAATTTTATCGGCTTTTCAATTCGCTAATGAAACCCATGTCCGGTTAATGTCGGAAAATTATCTCGCATTTTAGTCCCTACGCGGATATAATTAAGGTAAAATACTTTGTTTAAACTGGAGGTTCAACATGACACAAAAGAAAGAACGCCGCTTTCACACACGGGTTATTCACGCCGCCCAGTCGCCGGAAGACTGGCAGGGCGCGACATTGCCGCCCATATTTCAGACAGCTTCTCATCGCCATATCACAGCGGATAATCTGAGCCAGACTTTTGCCGGTAAAAAGACTGACCACATTTACATGCGGCTCACCAACCCCACCAATCGCGTCCTGGAAGAGAAAATGGTCGCTCTTGAGAGCGGTCGCGGGGCCGTGGTTATGTCGTCGGGTATGGCAGCCATTACTAATGCCTGCATGGCACTGCTGCGTGCCGGCGATGAGTTTGTGGCCGGAAACTCTCTTTTTATGTCTACATATATTTTATTCGCCAATGTTTTTAAAAAGTATGACATTACTGTGCGTCTGGTTGAATCGACGGACTTGGAGGCCATGGAAAAGGCCATCAATCCTAAAACACGCTTTTTATATTTGGAAACCATCGGCAACCCCAAGATGGATATTCCGGACCTTGCCGCTGTTGCCGAAATTGCCCACCGACATGGGCTCCCTCTGCTGGTGGACAGCACCCTGGCCACACCCTACCTTTGCCGTCCTTTGGAACTAGGTGCCGACGTGGTGATACATTCCACTACTAAATACTTAAGCGGGCACGGTGATGCTGTCGGCGGTGTTGTTATTGACGGCGGCAATTTTGACTGGTCACAACAACGCTTCCCTGATTTTATGCCTTTTATCGAACGCAAAGGGCCCCTGGCCTATCTTGATAAAGTCTGGCGGGAGCATCACATTAATTTCGGAACCACTCAGGCTCCCTGGCACTCCTATCTGACAATGGTCGGACTGGACACCCTGGCTTTGCGTATGGAACGGCACATGGAGAATACTCTCCAGGTAGCGCGCTACCTCCAGGCAAGACCTGAAGTGTTGTGGGTTAATTATCCGGGACTTAAGGATCACCCTTCGCATAACATGGCCCGCAGCTTGTTCAAAGAAAAGGGCTTCGGCGGGATGTTGACCTTTGGCCTCAAGGATCAGGACGCCTGTTTTAAACTCATCGACAACCTTGGTTTAATCTATCATTTAGCCAACCTCGGTGACTGTAAGACCCTGGTAATTCATCCCTATTCATCCCAATACGTTGCATTTGACGAGCCCACCCGGGAAAAATTATCCATTACTCCCGATATGATCCGCCTTTCGGTGGGTATCGAGGCCCAAGAAGACATCTGTGAGGATCTGGGACAGGCTTTAGATAGCCTTTGAAGCTGATACTTTTTTAGAGTTTTAATCCTGAAGTCGGCAGTAATGTAACAATATAATGCTGATTGATGATTGACGATTTTAGGAATTAAATACTATAGAATACAGATGACCTTTTATCGACAATCGCAAATCAACAATCGCAAATCGACAATCCAAATATGAGTGAATATATAGAACATGATCAAAGCGGAATCTCGGTGGGGATTGTAGAAAAACAGGTTTACACCTTTGCGGAGCCACCCCATGAAATGGTCCTGGAATGTGGTGAAAAATTAGGGCCCATATCGATCTCTTACGAAACATACGGCAAATTAAACCAAGATAAAAGCAACGTTATTCT
>JAQYVG010000080.1 GCA_030145595.1 Desulfobacterales bacterium
AGGCATAAAAGAAAATCTCGACTGCGGCCCGCCGGATATCGGGAGCACATATAAAAGAAAATATAAATACCGTGTCTGGGACAAGCGATTTTTGCCCAAAAGCATGTATGAGGCCTTGGTTGAAGCCGAGAGGAGTAAATTTTTAAAAAAGGTTTTAGGGGAACGGATTTACAACAACTACATGTCTCTTAAAATAACTGACTGGGAGGACCACCGGATACATATTACAGAGAGGGAGCTTAATAAATATTTGAGTATATAACCTTAAAAAGGAGGAATACCCATGGAAGAGTGGGTCGAACAACTGCAGAACAGTGTCAATACTCTTGACAGACTCAAAGCTGTTATCAATGTCACCCCGGAAGAAGAAAAGGCCGTCAGCCAACTTGAAACCAAATGGGGTACCACCCCGTATTTTGCGGCTCTTATGGATCCCGATGACCCGGCCTGCCCTATACGCAGACAGGTAATCCCCTCTTTTAAGGAAAAAGAGAACCGTTATGGTATTCCCAATTATCTTATCTGGAAAGAGAACCGCGACACCGAAGAGATCAGGCCGGACTGCATTGCCAGGCAATACCATGACCGCATTGCCTTTACGGTAACCGACATTTGTGCCAATTACTGCCGCCACTGTTTTCGTAAAGAACTTGTAGTGGATCGCGATCTTAAACTTCGTTTTGATTTTGAAGAAGGTCTGCAGTGGATACAGGAACACAAGGAAATCCGCGATATTCTGATCACCGGCGGCGATCCTTTTATCCTTTCGGATGACAAGATCGAATATCTCATCGTAAAGCTGCGTGAAATCCCGCATGTTGAAATGATCCGGTTCGGAACCCGCACGCCGATTGTGCTGCCCCATCGCATTACAGACGGTCTCAAAAAGATCTTAAGCGTCTATCATCGCGTCCCCATTTGGATAAATACCCAGTGCAACCATCCCAAAGAGATTACGGAAAAAACGGCCAGAGCCGTCTACGATCTGCTTGCCTGCGGTGTCAATGTGGGCAACCAGGCTGTTCTGTTGAAAGGGATCAATGATGACGTTGAAACCTTCAGAGAACTCCATCAAAAGCTTTTGGCGGTTAGAATCCGGCCTTACTATGTTTTCTATTGTGAGCCGGCTCCCGGAATTGACCATTTTCGGACCCCCGTTGAAAAAGGAGCCGAGCTGATTCGCGATGCGTTGCGCGGCCATACCACGGGTCTGGCCCAGCCCATGTACGTCATCGCCACCAATATCGGCAAGATTCCGTTGATGCCGGATTACTACATTGTCGAAAAGACCGCAAAAGAATACAAGCTCAAAAACTACCAGGGGATTTGTACTACTATGCCGAATATCCCGGAATAAAATCGTGTTACGATTTTATAAAGGGTGTAGAAAACGGTAGATACTGACGCCTATAATTACGGCTGCCAGTACCAAAACGAATATCAACTGATCGGTATTAAAGCGACTCATACTTTATCCAGGCCAAAGGCCGTGTGAAGAATGCGTACTGCAAGTTCCGTATACTTTTCTTCAATAATGCAGGAGATTCTGATTTCCGATGTACTGATCATCATGATGTTGATATTTTCCTGGGCCAACACAGTAAACATCTTGGAAGCCACGCCGGAATGATTTCGCATTCCAACGCCCACAACAGATACCTTGGCTATATTTTTATCACCCAGCACATCCTCGGCACCGATTTTTCCGGCAACCCGGCGCTGGATATCGAGCGCAGTTTTAAAGCTTTCCTTTGGAACGGTGAACGTAAGATCAGTAAGTCCCTCGGCACTTGTATTTTGAACGATCATATCGACGATAATACCTGCCTCGGAAATCGGTGCAAAAATTTTGGCGGCAATGCCCGGCTGATCATGAACCTTTTTCAGCGTTATGCGGGCTTGATCCTTTTCGTGGGTCACCGCCGATACCATCAGGCTCTCCATACCGCAATCTACATTCATAACCATGGTTCCTTCCTCCTCACTGAAAGATGACCTAACGTGAACGGGTACATCATACAATTTTGCAAATCCAACCGATCGGATCTGCAATACCTTGGCCCCCAGGCTGGCCATATTCAGCATTTCATCATATGAAATCGTATCAATCTTGCTTGCTTTCTCGCAGATATTGGGATCCGCGGTATAAATACCGTCCACATCCGTATAGATTTCACAGCTGTCGGCCTCTAATACCGCAGCGATGGCAACAGCGGTGGTGTCGGACCCCCCGCGGCCAAGCGTTGTAATATTGCCATTTTGGTCGATTCCCTGAAAGCCCGCCACCACAACGATGTTGCGTTCATCTACCAACTCCTTTATGCGGCCGGCACCAATGTCAAGAATGCGTGCATTGCCGAATGAGCAGTCGGTAAGCACTTCCGCCTGATAGCCGAGCAGAGACATAGCCGGATAGTCCATTGCTTTCAAGGTCATGGCCAAAAGGGCTGCGGTGGTCTGCTCACCGGTGGCAAGCAAAACATCTAATTCGCGCTTTTCAGGTGAACCGGTAACCTGCATGGCCATCTCTATTAATTCATCGGTGACGCCGGCCATGGCGGAGATAATAACCACCACATTATCACCCTGATCATAGGTTTTTGTAATTCGTTTAGCTACATTGCGGATATGATCAAGATCCGCAACGGATGTGCCGCCATATTTTTGGACGATTGTACCCATGTGTGCTTTTACTCCCTATTGTAAAGAATCCTGGACCAGAGGACCAAGCTTTGGTTTGCCCCTGAAAGGAGTTGTTTTCCTGTTGAACGGGTTAAATCCGAAATCCGAATATCGAAATCCGAAACAAATCCTAAATTCGAATGATCAAATGATCGAAACAAGCAAGAAAGTATTCATTGCATAACGGTGAATTTGTTTGAAACATTAGAATTTTGGTCATTAGAATTTGTTTCGTATTTCGTATTTCGTGCTTCTAATTTTGTATCAATTTATTTCGGCAGAGCCAAATATCTCTGACCTAGCCCAGAGGACCAAGTTTTTTAGGACTAAATAAGATCGTATCACGATTTTATTTGGAGTTTCTTTAGCAGATTTGTCGGTTTAAGTCCATAAGCAGTTATGTAAAAGTTGCGTGATTCAACATCTTCAGTTTCAAGTTTTACGCTGACATGCTCCCCCAAAAAATCTTTCTGGAGCCTGTCAGCCCATTCGACAGCCACAACGCCGCTGTTATGCATGATTTCAAAAAGACCAACCTCTTCGAAATCGATGGGATGGTTGAGACGATAAAGGTCAACGTGAAAGAGTGTATGGCGGGCCGGATATTCATTGATCAAGGTGTAGCTTGGGCTGGTTACACAATAATCGGCCGGAACACCCAGCCCCCGGGCAAGTCCCTGGATAAAAACTGTTTTTCCGCTTCCGAGATCTCCGAAGAGGGCGATTACCGTGCCGGCTTGAATTCGTTGACCGATTTTTTCCCCCAGCTGCCTGGTTTCTTCCGGGGAATTGGTGGTAAATTGTAATTTGATGTTAGCAGCGTGCATATCTTTGAAACCACTTTTGTTCCTTAATTGTAAAAAAAAAGATAATCACGAAAACACGAAACTTAAATATATTTTTCGTGTTTTCGAAATTTCGTGTTTTCGTGATAAAATATTTTTTTGGTTTCGCCTTTCTAGGGCTATGTTACGAACTTTTTGATCTGCTCAGGAATGGCGTTCATAACCTCGGTTGCCAGAAAACCAAAGGGACCACTTTTTGCGGCCAGATCATCGGCCGCGGATCCATGCAGGTAGACACCGATATTAGTGGCTGATTCCGGCGGATACCCCTGGGTGATGAGACCTGCGATGATGCCGGTCAGCACATCTCCCATGCCGCCGGAGGCCATCCCGGAATTGCCCGTAGGATTGATAAAAACGCTGCCGTCCGGATGAGCTGTAACGGTGCGTGCGCCTTTAAGTACTACATGGACATTGAACTTTTCTGCAAAGCTGCGGGCGCAAGTGATCCGGTCCTGCTGCACCTCCCCGGTTGTTGAATTCATAAGCCCGGCCATCTCTCCGGGATGAGGTGTTAAAATGACCGGGATGTCAAGATTTTTAAGTATCCTGGTGTGGCCGGCCAAACAGTTTAAACCGTCGGCATCAATAACAACCGGCAACCGGCATTCTGTAAGAATTCGATGGACGACCTTCTGCGTTGCGGGTGCTGTTCCGAGGCCGGGGCCTAATGCCAGGCATTTTTTGTCTAAAAAGAGCTCCCGGATGATATCAAACGATGCTTCTGAGATAGCGCCGTCAGCGGTTTCCGGAAGCGGACAGGTCATCACCTCCATCACCTGAGTTTCCAAGGCTATGTTTAAGCTTTCAGGAATTCCAAGCGTGACAAGCCCGGCGCCTGACCGCATGGCGGATATGGCTGTCATTGCAGCAGCACCGGTTTTGCCGGTTGAGCCTGCAACTATCAGGAGGTGACCGGTATGGCCTTTATGGGCATCCGGTGGCCGGGGCTGAAAAGCGCTGCAAATTAAATCTTTTGTCAAAAGGTGTTGCAGGGGTCTCACTTCATCGGCGATATGAGGAGGTATGCCGATATCGATAATTTCAAGATGTCCGGTGTAATCTGCGCCGGGGTACATGATGTGACCGGTTTTGGCAAAGGCGAAAGTGGCAGTGGTATGGGCCCGAACACAGACACCGCACGGATGGCCGGTGTCCGAATTCAGGCCGGAAGGTATATCTACTGCCAGAACCGGTTTGTTTGAACTGTTGATAAACTCAATGACTTCCCTGAAATAGCCTTTAACATCTGATTGCAGACCGGTTCCCAAGATTGCATCCACCCAGAGGCTCTGATGGCGCAAGGCGGTCTGATGTTCTAAGAAAGATTGTGTGTCAGGCATTTCGATCACCCGAACCCCCAGCCGAGACAGGAGCTTTAGATTGGCGGCAGCGTCGCCCCTCACCAGCGTTTTGTCGGCCAGCAGATATACGGTGACAGGGATCCCTTTTTGGGCAAGATAACGCGCTATGACGAAACCGTCTCCGCCGTTGTTTCCACGGCCGGCTACAACGCCAATCTTCTCATTGTTAAGGTCGCCAAATGCATTGAAAAGGATTTGTGTTGCCCCCCGGCCGGCGTTTTCCATCAAAACCATGCCTGGGATACCAAAAGATTCAATGGTCTTACGGTCCATTGCCTGCATTTCAGCTGCGGTGACAAGATACATTTTTTTCTCCAGTTTGTTTAACCCGGGTCAGAGTGCTTTAACCAAATCCAGCATTTCCCTAACCGCCCTTTCCATGCCTACCAGCACGGCTCTTGAGACGATGCTGTGTCCGATACTGAATTCATCGATTTCGTTAAGACCTTTGAAAGCTTTTATGGTGTTATAGCACAGCCCATGACCGGCATTGATGCCTAACCTCATCTTGTGGGCGAGTTTAACGGCATCGACAATGTTGGCAAATGCCTGGCGTCGTTTGTTATCCGTCGTTGCTTCGCTAAATATTCCGGTATGGATTTCGACCATGTCGGTATTGACCTGGTGGGCCAGTTTTATCTGTTCCGGATTAGGGTCTATGAATATACTTACAGTTATACCGCCGTTTTGAAGTGTTCCCACGGTTTCGGCAATAGCGTCTTTGTGCACAAATAGATCCAGTCCGCCTTCAGTTGTCAGCTCTTCGCGCTTTTCCGGCACCAGGGTGACAATATCGGGTTGGATATCGAGCGCAATCCCAACCATTTCATTGGTTGCAGCCATTTCAAGAATAAGCTTGGTTTGAACAATTTTGCGCAAGATTCTGACATCGCGATCCCGGATGTGGCGCCGATCTTCCCTCAGATGAACCACAATACCTTCTGCTCCGGCCAGTTCCGCCAGGACAGCTGCTGCTGCCGGCTCAGGGTAGTTGATTTTCCTGGCCTCTCTTAATGTTGCGACATGGTCGACATTTACAGCTAATCCAGCCATCTGTTAACCTCCCCATTTGATGAATTCGTAAAAAGCCGAATTCATCACGTTTTAGGTTTTAGGTTATGGTTCTACATTTATTTACAAATACTTCAGCAGTCGGGAAGTTTTTTCCATAATGCTTTGTTAATTAGCGAAATGGATGATCAGATTTTAAGGCGTGTGCTGTTTGAGTATATTAAGGATCGTTAGAAAGAACAGACGTATTGCCAAAAGCTGCCATCGCAAGAATCACCGGTTCGTCAAGAAAAACAATTAATATTATTGGGAAAGCTTCTGTTCTTTCTTTACGAACCTTTATGTACGAGTTCACACGGTTTAAAATATGATTATCCATTGAGCGGTCTTACAACAAAAACTCCCCTCCCCCTTGAAGACTTAAAACTTAAAACGTTCGTAAAAAAGGAAATCTTTACTTTCTACGAAACCATCATATTCGGTGTTAGTGAAATGGTTAAATCAGCAAGTCTTCTCTAGTAATTTCATAAGTTCAGTGCTTTTTTCTTCCATTTTGCGCTCTTGCTGTTTGCTTTCTTCATGATCGTAGCCAAACAGGTGCAAGACGCCGTGCACAATAAGTTGTGTAAAACGTTCCTGCATGCTGATACCTGAATTTTTAGCCTCGCTTGCAGCAGTTTCAACGGAGATAACAACGTCGCCTAAAAGCTGCGGGGTTAAATTTGCAAATTCACCCTGGCGCATGGGAAAGGCGAGAACATTGGTAGGGCCGTGTCGGTTGAGATATTTTTTATTCAGCTCTGCTATCTGTGGATCGTCAACGACAAGCAGGGAAAGTTCTCCATCAGGACAGTCCAAGGCGCTTAAGACGGCCTGGGCTTTTTTCTGTATTTTTTTCAGAGGTATCTTGTATCTGTTTTGGCGGTTGTCGATCAGGACTCCCATTTTCTCCCTTTCCGTTATTCAAAAAGGCCTGCTCGGGGTATTCAATGCGGTGGTGGTATATTCCGCTTAATATTTTGTTAAAACTTTTAGCAATGTTATGTAAGTCTTTCAAGGTCAGTTCACAATTGTCAAGCTGACCGTCCGAAAAAATCTTGTTGATCAGGTCCTGCACATGCTTTTGGATTCTGGAAGGAGTTGGATTTGTCATCGTTCTTGAGGCGGCTTCAACAACATCCGCCAGCATGACAAGGCCGGCTTCCCGGGTCTGGGGCTTGGGACCGGGGTATTTGAAGTCCTCAATCTTAACGGCATCCTCTCCTTTTAGCTTTTTGGCTTTTTCATAAAAGAAGCTGATAAGGCTTTTTCCATGGGATTGTCTGATAGTGTCAATAATTGTTTGCCCCAGCTTGTTCTGCTTTGCTATTTCCACACCGTCTTTGATATGAGAAATCAGGATAAGGCTTGACATGGACGGTGCCAGTTTATCGTGTTTATTGATACCGTTGGTCTGATTTTCAATAAAATACAGCGGTTTGTTGATTTTGCCGATGTCGTGGTAATATCCGCATACTTTGGCAAGCAGGGAATTGGCTCCGATTTCAGCCGCTGCCGCTTCGACCATGGAACCTACGATTACAGAATGATGATAGGTTCCGGGAGCTTCTATCATCAGTTTACGTAGAATGGGTTGATCAAGGTTAGCCAGTTCAAGCAGTTTAATATCAGTAGTATAGTCAAAGGCGATTTCTACCAGCGGGGCGATGCCGGCGGTAACGATCCCTGCGCCGACACCGCCTAAAAACGCAAAGGCCCAGTCCCACAGGAGTTTAAAACCCCCCAAATCAGCCATATAACCATTGATTGCCGTTACCAGAGCCATATTTAGCAATCCGAGTTTTAAGCCTGCCTTGATAAAGACTTTACGTTCCCGGCAGCTCTGCATCCAGTAGGCTGACATGGAACCGCTAATCAAAAAGTATATAAAAATATCAAATCTGTTTTGAAAGATGACTGCCGTTCCGATGGCAAGGAGCATGGCAAAGGGGATGGCAAGGTCAAGCCCCACAAACAAACAAACGGTCATGGTGCCTGAAGCCAGGGGAATACCGAAGGCCAATGATGAAGCGGATATATCGAACGGTGTATAATGGCCCATGGATTCAGATAAAGATGCTGATATTCTGGCAATGAAAAAAAAGGTGATAAGTACACTGGCAATGAACAGCAAATTTTTGTTTTGATTACGATCGATTTGGTCCTGATGCTTAACATGGAGTATGTAGGTCATCACAAGCATGCTAAAAATAATCAGGAATGCGCCGAAACTGCTTGCCAGCATCTTTTCGTTTTGTATCCTGTCCTGGGAAGTTTGCAATTTTAAAAGCTGTATTTTGGTAACCCTTTCACCTTCGCGCAAAAGCATTTCTCCGGCTTTTATCTTGTAAAGGCTCGGCTTGATTTCTAAAACAGCTTTTTGCTTGCGTTCCTCGGTTTCGCTTTTGTTTAAGGTTATATTGGGTTGTATTAGCTTTTGAGTAAAATCGACGATCAGGTTTTTTATGGTATAATTTTTGTTTTTTAGAAGGGGCTGGCCGATAATTCTGACCATGGTTTGAGCCTGGTCGAGGCCGTAAAAAGGCTTTAATTTGTTAACGATTTTTTCTGTTTTTGTTTCGATATCCCTTAAAACTATCCCTTTATCGATTTCTCTGAGGAGAAGTTCTTTGTTGGTTACCACGCCGTTATCTAATATTTCCGTTGTAATTCTGGTGATGAGATCTGCGATTGTTTCGGAAAAAAATTCATTTTCAAGAATTTTATAGGCACCGTCGTTGACGGTAATGCCGATTTTTTCTTCAAAATCATTTTTCATCTTCCCGGTATTTTCATGAATCAATTTTTTACTAACGCCGGATTGAACTGCGCCGGTCTTGGCCTTTGCGGATGTATTTTTGATTTGGCTCTCTTTTTCAGCTTCGGCAACCGCCCGAAGATCGTCAAAGGCTGTTTTAACATTGCGGCTGACTTTAGCAGCCAGGCCCGCGTCATGATCGTAAACCGTCAATACCATGTCCACTGCTTCACGGCGCTTGGCTTCTGTGGAATCATTATCTTGGATTAAAAAATCTTTGGTTGCCTTGACATCCTTTTCAGCAACATCTCCCAGTTTATAGACGTGGGTTTTAATAACCAGATTCGGGTAGAGAAAAATGGTAAATACTATGGTAACACCGATAAGAATACTCCAGCGAACATAGCTGCTGGAGCCGAAAAACTTTTCAAACAAGCTTTTGGTTTTTTCTTTGATCATAACATCTCGTAATTTTTATCCCGCTTGGTGCCTCGAGTTCTCCCTGCCAGCTTCCAGATCTTCATAGGCTTTGATAATTTTCTGGACAAGTCCATGCCGGACAACATCGGTTTTGGAAAAAAAGACAAGTTTAATACCATCTATGCCCTGGAGGATATTTTTGGCTTCAATCAGCCCTGAAGGCTTGTCAGACGGAAGGTCTATCTGGGTTATGTCTCCAGTGATGACAGCTTTGGAGTTGAATCCGATTCGAGTTAAAAACATCTTCATCTGTTCGGAAGTTGTATTTTGGGCTTCGTCCAGAATGATGAACGAGTCGTTTAAGGTTCTGCCCCGCATAAATGCAAGGGGCGCTACTTCGATTATACTCTTTTCAATCAGGTTCGACACTTTTTCAAAGCGCATCATATCGTGAAGTGCGTCGTAAAGGGGCCTTAAATAAGGGTCAACCTTTTCGGCAAGATCTCCGGGTAGAAAACCCAGCGCTTCACCCGCTTCGACCGCCGGACGGGCAAGAATGATGCGGTCAACCTCTCCTTTGGAAAGAGCTGAAACCGCCATTGCCATGGCCAGATATGTTTTGCCGGTACCGGCCGGCCCTATTCCAAAAACCATGTCGGAGCTGCGCATGGCGTCAATATATTCCTTCTGCGCACGGCTTTTGGGGATTACGGAACGCTTTTTTGAAGTAACGTAGACCGTATCCAGAAAAATATCTTTAAGCTTGATAGTATCATCCGCGCTGAGAATCCTGACGGCATAATCGACATCATTGGGGTAAATCGGACATTTTTCTTTTAACAAGCCGTACAGCTGATCAAGTACATTTTTTGCCAGGTCAGCGGCAATACGGTCTCCTTGAATAAACACCGTGTTACCTCTGGCGTGAATGGGAATATCAACAGCATCTGCAATTCTTTGCAAGTTGCTGTTATAATCACCAAAAAGCTGTCTCGCCAGATCATTGTCAGGAAAAGTTAATCTGGTGGGCTGGCTGTCTGAATTATCATCCATAATAGGTCTTTTTTATATCATAACTTTTTAAGTGATTGCAAACTTCAATTTCAGGTACATATCAAAAAGAAAAACACCTTGACTCAATAAATATGCTCTGTTAATTTAAAAGGCTAATTCATTTTCTTAATATTATTTATATTTTCGGGCAATTAAGTTCAATATGAATTTTTTTGATATTATAATTATAATAATTTTTGGTTTTAGTGTAATAAGGGGTGTTTTTAGAGGGCTTATTAAGGAATTGGCTTCTCTTATCGGTGTGCTGGGCGGCTTTTATGCCGCTTACAATTATTATATGGTGCTTGCAAGACCCTTATCAAAGTGGATATCCAATGTTGGATATCTTAATATATTGAGTTTTTTAATCATTTTTTGTGGAATTTTAATCATTATCAGTATCCTGGGCGTGGTCATCAAATATGTCCTTAATATCGCCTTTTTAGGCTGGGTTGATCGCATTTGCGGAGCCGGGTTCGGCATTACCAAAGGGATACTGATTGCCGCGGTGCTGCTGATTACCCTCACCGCCTTTCTCCCCAGAAATGCACCTGTCATCAAAAATTCCATACTCGCCCCCCATGTTACCTTGATTTCCGAAAAAATGGCTAAAGTTGTTTCCAAAGATATGAAGCATAATTTTACAGCCAAAATAGCGGAACTTAAAAAAGCCTGGAAAAAAATGAACTAATGGGAATCGATGCCGTACTCAAGCTGATAGAAACGTTAAGAGGGGAAGACGGATGCCCCTGGGATAAGCAGCAGACTCCCCGGACCCTGGCGGTTTACCTGGCGGAAGAAGTATACGAGTTGATCGACGCCATTGAATCGGGAAACCCTGATGATGTTTGCGAAGAGCTTGGCGATGTACTGTTTCACATCATTTTCATCGCGCATCTTTATCGGGAGATGGGACATTTTGATATTAAAGACGTGGCTGCCGTAAATACCGCGAAAATGATTCGCCGCCATCCCCATGTTTTTGGCGACGGCAAAGTTGCCGGCACTGAGGAGGTACGTGCACAGTGGCACAAAATTAAAATCAAAGAAAAGAATCATGACCCCAAAACGTCGATGTTAGATTCGATTCCGGCCACGCTGCCGGCCTTAATGCGCGCTTACAGAATTTCGGAGCGTGCTGCCAAAACAGGATTTGACTGGGATGATATTGCAGGCGTCATCCTAAAAGTCGAAGAGGAATGGGCTGAATTCAAGTCCGCATTGACAGAGGACCTTCAAACCGGGGAAAACCGGGAGCGGACAGACCTGGAGTTTGGCGATGTTCTTTTTACACTTGTAAATGTCGCCCGGTTTGCGCATATTCACCCTGAAACAGCACTGACGGGCTCCACCAAGAAATTTGTAAAACGCTTTAAACATATGGAAAAGGTTATTTTAGAAAAGCGGCAAAACATAGAATCCGTTTCCCAAAAAGAAAAAGAAAAACTGTGGAAAGAGGCTAAAGAAATATTGGGTTAGAAAAAGGATAGTAACCTCTGTAGTGCGGAAGTGCGGTGTCGGCGGCGGGTAAACCTTTCGCCAAACTGATCGGGTCCCGCTGAAAGCGGGACGGAAGTTTCATAAAATCATAAAACGATTTTATTTATAGATATCGAGTAATTGAATGTTTCTGATTTGCAGCCTAGTTTTAATAATCTTGGCAATTCTTTTCATAAATAAAAAACCCAGTTCATGGTTCTTGGAAAACAATGCCTCCAAATCTGCTGCATTCCAGACATAGAGTTTTACATCTGTAAGTGCCTTGGCGGATGAAGTATAAGTTTTCTCTCCAGTTTCCACTAAGGCAGAAAAGCCGAATGTCATGCCGTGAATGATATCGTTAATAAATATTCGCGTGCTGGAATTTTTTTCAATCTCGAGACCCACTTTCCCTTCTATAACAGCATAGATGTTCTTGGCCTCATGGTTTTCTTTGAAAATGTAATCACCGGCTCTATACTCTTTTATGCTGGTAATCCTTGACAGCTCGTCCAACATCGAATCCTTAAGATAATTTAGCAGAATGATTGATTTCAACCCCTTGAGATCGATCATTTTTAACCTCTCTTTATTAAACCACTACCTGCTAAAGCAGGTAGTTTTCTATTCCGCCTGAAAGTCAGTCGAAAGGTGCTTGGACGAATTAGTTTCACCGTTCTGGGTTCTGCGCTCTGCGTTAACTTCTGAACCCTGCGGTCCCGCCGTAGCCCGGCGAAGGCGGAAACCCCTGAACCTTTCAACCTTGAACCTTAAACCAGGTTGTCCCTATGGGAGCAAAATATGCCGATGGTTTCATTGCAATTATACATCCTTACTGTCACCACATTGTGGTATTTATGTCAACAATAAAACTTTTAAAATAAA
>JAQYVG010000081.1 GCA_030145595.1 Desulfobacterales bacterium
ACTCTAATAACAATTTTACTCTTTTGAACCGATAGTTTCAGGGCGCTGAGAATAGTATCTTTAACAATACTTTCATCAAATTCTATCTGATGATGAACAATTTTACCGGCAACGGCAAAGATAAGGTCTAGTATCTCTTTTTCATGCTGTCTGATAATTTCATCTTTTAGAGGGATCGATTCCATAAAAAGGTTTTCTATTTTCTCAACGAATTTTGCGGCTTTTTTCTCCCCCAGTTCAAGGCCGTCTTTTTCACCCTGAGCAAATCCTTTCTCATATGCCTCCTGCTCCAGCTGAGCTGCCTTTCCTTGAGCGTCTTTTATACTATCTTCATCGGCAATTCCCATTTTTTGATTGTCGCTACGGACCGCAATGGGGATAAACTCCGAATCAATTGTCTTGGTACTTTGCAGATATTCAAAGGTCCTGTTATCTTTTTCGGTTCCCGAAGCAATCGGTTCAAAGGCGTCCTTTTTGTCTTTTTCCCAAGATTGATTTTGCTCATTCATCTTTTGTAACCGTTCACGGGTTCAGGGTTCAGAGGTTCAAAGGTTAACCCGGAACGTAGAACCCAGAACGTTGAACATCTGTTAAACAAAGACATCCTCCTTGCCTTTAGTCAGAACGATCCGACCCTCTGCTTCAAGCCTCTTGGCTGTTTTTATAAGTTCCTGCTGGGCCTCTTCAACCTCACTCAGCTTAATCGGACCCATAATCTCCATGTCCTCCCGGAGCATTTCCGCAGCCCGCTCAGACAAATTGCCAAATATCTTCTCTTTCATGTCCTCTGAGGCCGTTCGCAAAGCTTTTATCAGCATCTGATTATCAACATTTTGCAAAATATCTCGAAAATTTTTATTATCAAGCTGCAAAAGGTCTTCAAAGACAAACATTTTTTGTCTAAGCATCGCCGCCAGCTCTCCGTCCTCACTCTCTATGTGGCTCAGCACTATTTCTTCAGTTTTCCCATCAACCTCATTTAAGATATCGGCCAGTTTCTCTATACCATCAAATTTCCGCGAGGCTGTGCCAATTTTGGAAAGATCCTTTCTGATTATCTCATCAAGCTCGCTAACAGTTTCCTGATCGACTTGACCGATTTGCAATAACCTGAAAGAAATATCAATCATAAGTTCCTCCGAAAATAATGCTATTACTTCCGCAGCTTTTTCGTTGGGAAGATAAGAAAGTATCAAAGCAATTGTTTGCGGATGTTCTCCTTGAATTACACTCATCAGGTTCTCTGATGATATATAGGCCAAATCACTGAATGGAACCGTTTTGCTCTTGCTGCCTATGACCTGGAACACCTCTCTGGCGGCATCTTGATCTAATGTTTTGTTGACAACCTCTTTTAAAAAATCTTCTCCGGAAAGGACCAGGTTGGTACTGCTGTCAAAATTTTGAAGAAATTCATCTACAACTTTTTTAGACACATCAGCAGAAATGTAATTGATCTCAGACATATACTTTCCGAGCTTTTTTATGCTGTCCTCATCCAGTCTTTTGAAAAATTTCATAGTGTATTCTTCACCCATTGTGAGCAAAAAAATCGCCGCTTTTTGAGGACCGCTCAATTTTTCAGGATTTAGATTACCGGATGCCATTATTCGTTTTCACCTATCCACCCTTTAATAAGCTGTTGCGCTTTCTCGTCATTTTCTCTGCTTATTTGCATAGCTCTTTCCATTTGTCCCCGGGCGCTTGTTTCGACAATCTGCTCATGTTCTCCCCCCGTATCTCTTGACAGTTGTGCAGTCTTGATACTGATATCTTCGGCGAGGTTCTTCATACTCTTCATCAAAGGTCTGATTACTAAGACAAATAGGATGGCCGCCAGCAAAAGATTGATGATTGTTTTTTTATAGCCCAACACCTGTTTGAGTATACCTAACTTACTGCTTTCAGCTTCTGCCGGCAGTTCTTCAAGACCCGTACTCGAATCAGCAAAGGAAATCGAACTTACCGTAACTTGATCTTCCCTGTCCTCATTATATCCCATGGCTTTTTTGACTATTTCATCGAATTTTTTCAATTCATCTGCACTTCTGGCGAAATAGGTCCTTTTCATGGTTCCATCTGGCTGCTTTTCTGTTTTGTATGTCCCGTCTATTACTGCCGCCACCGAAAGACGTTTAATTGTTCCGGCCGGTTTTAAAATTGTTCTGGTAATTTTATTGATCTCATAATTGGTGGCAATATCTTTCTTCATCATACCGTTCCCGGAACCGCCGGCAGACGGCACAACCCCTCGTCTTCGATTTATCGCCTGATCAGCCTTGAAGTCTTCTCCTCCTGACTGCGCCGACTCTTCTATATTCCTTGTACTTCTGACAGCTGTTGTGGACGGGTCATACTCTTCCTCGTTCAAAGTGATTTTATTGAAATCAACCTCAGCGTTGACCCTTACTATAGCCCGGCCGTCACCGGCTATTCCTTCCAGCATGGTTTGGACATTCACTTTGATTTCATTTTCAACATTCCTTTTATATTCCAGCTGTGCATTGCTCAATAGCGAAGCCGCTTCACCTCCGCCTTCACCCTTAAAGATCAGCCTCCCTTTTGTATCTACAACTGTAACCTGGTCTGCATCCAGCCCTTCAACCGCGCTGGCAACCAGATGCACAATTGCGGCAAGTTTATTCGCCGGCAAGCTTGCACGCAAATCCAGCTGAATTGAAGCCGATGCCGACTTTTCATCTTCGACAAAAAGTGACGCTTTAGGGACGACGATAAATACTCTGGAACTACTTACCTCATCAAACTGGTTTATTGTTCGGACCAGCTCCCCTTGCAAAGCCCTCTTGTAATTCAGCTCCTGGACAAATTGAGTAGTGCTGAAATCACTCTTATCAAATATCTCGTAACCTACATTACCACTTCTCGGCAGCCCTTCGCCTGCTAAGGAAAGGCGCAGTTCGTAGATCTTTTCCGTCGGAACCATTACTATTGTTCCGTTAGCCTCAACTTTATATGGAATGTTGCGCTCCTTGAGTTTTGTGACAATCACACCCCCGTCCTCAGGGGAAAGATTGTTATACAGAACCTGGTAATCTTCCTGATTTCCCAGGTAAAATATACCCGCAAACCCGGCCCCCAGCAGAACAATGATAAAGATCAAGCTGATCTTCTTAGAAAGGGGCAGCGTATTTAAAAGGTTGACAAATTGGCTGATTGAATCACTCATACTTAAATCTTCTCTTTATTTGAATTCATCCCGCGCTGAAATCAGCGCGGGATGAATTCAAATTTAAAATTGCATGTGTGTTATCTCTTTGTAGGCCTCTATAGCCTTGTTTCTGATTGCAAGCAAAAGGCGCATGGATATGTCCGCCTTTTGCATGGCTATCATGGTTTCATGGATATCGGCTTTTCCTTTTAAAAGATCCATAATCGATTTATCAGCCTCTTTATCCATTCCGTCGACCCGGTCGATAGCTCCCTTTATCACTTTACCAAATTCCGATGTGATTGCCTGTTTTTGGTTTTCATTAAGCTGAATGGGGGCTTGTCGTAAATTTCCAATCCTTAAATCACTCATTATTTATCTCCCTATTTCAAGAGCTTTGAGGATCATCTGTCTGGCTGCCTTGATGGCCACAATATTGGCCTCAAACGACCTTCTGGCCATCAGCATGTTCGTGGTTTCCACAATAAGCTCAACATTCGGTTTAAGCAGGTACCCGTCTTTATCCGCATCGGGATGACTGGGATTAAAGACCTTCTTAAAAGGGCTTTTATCTTCGACAATCTGCTCGATTTGCACTCCTTCAGCTTGCCTGTCCATAATATTCTTAAAACTCCCAGTCATCGATTTTGACCTCATTACTACCATCTTTCTACGGTAAGGCCCGCCCTTATCTGTCCGGGTTGTCTCAAGATTAGCAAGATTGCTTGCAATAATATTCATTCGTTTCCTCTGAGCATAAAGGCCCGAGGCACTTGCCTCTAAAGATGTCAAAAAATCCATGCTAGCGCCCTCCCTGGCTGATAACTTCTCTTAGTATTGCCATTTTTCTTAAAAGCGTCTCAACGGAAGTTCTGTATATTAAATTATTTTGGGTCAGTTTCGTCATTTCCCTGTCGATATTGAGCCAGTTATAGCCGTTCCATTCGCCTTTTTCCTCAATAGCTTCAACTCCGGCGGCACCGCTCCGCTCTAAATCGATATGCCCGGGATTTGTCCTCGCCAAATCAATTTCTTGTCCTGATTCCAGCACCCGGTTCAAAGCGGCCTTAAAATCGATATCTTTGGCCTTGTATCCGGGTGTATCTATATTGCTTATATTGCTTGCTATGTGCACATGCCTTTTTTGACTCAAGCCGATTGTGCGCTCCAGGGCTTGAAATGTTTTACTAAAAGATAATTTGTCCGGCATCCTGCTCTCCTCACTTCAATGCAATAATATTATTGTAGGCGTTTACAGGTTCAAAGGTTTACCCGCCTATAGGCGACCAGGGTTCAACATTCTGGGTTCTGCGTTAACCTCTGAACCCTTGAACCCGAATAATCAGTTGTAATTATTAACTATTATTTCCTGAACTTTTGAACCCTGAACGGTCACTTATTTTCCAAACTCCCTGCAGGCCGCCCGCGGCGGCCCAAAATGTTCAAATAGACAAAAGAGGAGCTTTGTTGGTACTTAAAGCAATTTGCGTGCCTTTTTATTGCTCTGCCATCGTTTTTTTGTATTCATTGAGCTTATTTCTCAGTGTCCGCACACTTATACCTAAAATATCAGCTGCATGGGTTCTGTTTCCATTTGTCTGGTCAAGAGCGCTGAAAATTACATTTTTCTCCACCTCTTTTAAAGGCAATGCGGGGATAGAGGAATATCCCGGTTCTACAGACGGTCCGCGGCCCCCAATGATAAAAAGGCTTTCCTGATCTACAAAATCACCCTTGCACATGAGAACCGCTCTTTCGATTATATTTTCAAACTCTCTGACATTCCCCCTCCACGGCATCTGCATCAGTGACGCCATCGCCTCTTCCGTCAAACCTTTGACAGACCGATTATTCATTTTGCAGTACTTTTCGATAAAATATTCCGCCAGCAGCGGGATGTCATCTTTGCGCGCACTCAATGGCGGCAAATGGAGCGGTATAACATTCAAACGATAATACAGGTCTTCTCTGAATTTCCCCTCTTTAATCTGTTCTTCGATATTTCTGTTTGTTGTGGCAATAAATCTGACATCCACCGGGACCGGGTCCATACCGCCGACCCTGTCAATCTCCCTTTCCTGCAACACCCTTAATAGTTTGGATTGCAGTTGATAATCCATCTCGCTGATCTCATCCAAGAGCAAGGTGCCCTTATCAGCCATTTCAAACTTACCTTTTTTCCTTGAAATTGCGCCTGTGAAGGCACCCTTTTCGTGACCGAACAGTTCGCTTTCAAGTAAGCTCTCCGGCAGCGCCGCACAGTTGACGGCAACAAAGGCATTATCCTTCCGGGCACTGTGATGATGTATATACCTTGCAAATATTTCTTTGCCTGTACCCGACTCTCCCTGAATAAAAATGGATGCTCTGCTGTCGGCTACATCTTTCGCCATCTGCAGCAGCCGCTTCATTCCCTGATTTTTTGTGATTACTTTAAACTTCCCGTCAGACTTTTCTTTCTTTGCAGTCCCTAAACCATTAGACACCTGCGAAATAATGATTTCTACCATTTTGAGCGTCAACGGCTTTATTAAAAAATCATTTGCGCCCAGTTTCATGGCCTCTACTGCTTCTTTGACCCCGGCATTTTCTGAAATAAGAATGACTGGCAGGGATGCATTGACCTCCTTTATCTGCCTTAAGAGACCCAGCCCGTTGACCCGGGGTAAAGTAAGCTCAGCTATAACAAGGTCGTAGTGTCCCCTGACTGCCTCTTCAAGGGCCGACCGACCGTTATCTGCGGTTACAACTTGGAAACCCGACTCCATAAAAACCTTATTGATACTACTTGCTTGATTGCTGGCTTTATGGTCAGCGAATAATAGCTTTTTTCTTTTCATCTTTAAATTTTTTCTCTTTTTTTCCGTTCTTCTCTCATTTTGTTCATTTCCCATTTAAAATCAATCTCTTCCATCCTCTCTTTGGCTAAATTGCTCCAGAATGGATCATTGAGGTCTGAAATCTCTTTGTAGAGGGCCAGAAAATCTTCTTTTTTATTTAATAGCCGATATCCTTGGGCGACCTTAAGCATCAGTGAAATTTTATCTGCTTTTTCTTTTGCCATCACTATGGCCTGGTTAAAAAGCCTAATGGCCTTTTCAATTTCACCGAGATCGAAATATAAATCTCCTATCTCTTGATAGACATTGTAATCGGCAGAGCTGCAAAGGCTCTTTAAGCCATCTATCCGCTTAGTTGTCTCTTTGGCCTTCTCAATGGAATTGCCCCCTGCAAGCGCCTGAGCCTTGCCAATTAAAATGCTTAGCTTCTCGCAATTGTTGGCAGGATTCTTCAAAGCTGCGGAAAACATCTTGTCCGCCGGTTGGTATCTCTTTTGCTTCAATAAAATGCTCCCCTTCAACCGGTAAGTATGGGGAACGTTTTTGTCGGAAGGGTAATTTTCTATTAAAAGACTAAACCTTTTCAGGGCGCTTTCGTAATTTTCCTGGTTATATAATTGCCGGCCCAACAAAAAGAGAAGATCAGCAGGTTTTTCTTCGTTGGCTAAAAGGGGATCGGCCCTGGCAAACATTTCTGCACCCATATCTTCAAAATTTTGATGTACCAAGGCTCTGGCAACGCTTATAAATAGTTCAGGAGCGTTTACCATCGAAATCAGTTCCTTTTCACTTATGTAAAAATTAATGATACTGCTATATTTTTTTTCCTTCATTTCTTCTTTGAAGAACCCATCGACCGTCCTTGCAAATGCTTGTTCGCCCTCTTTGCTCAGGTTTGACTTGGGATATTCCTCAAACAACTTTTTCAAGTATTCGATGCTTTTTTTGTACTTTTTTTCTTTCTGATAGATAATTGAAAGTTTGAGCAGGGCAAGCTGTGTCAAAGAACTACCATCTTTTTGGTTCAGTGGATTGTTAATAATCTCTTTGTAAAATCCCGTGGCTAAAGCCACATCTTCATCGAGTATATTAACAGGTGGAACGATTCCCCTTTGTACTGCTATGGGATTTTCTTCTTGTTGTTCTGCCAGTCGGATTTTGCTGATAACAGCCCCTTCCGTTCCCGGATAGCGTTTAAGAACCAATTGATAAAATTTTTCAGCCTCCTCAACCAGACCCTCATTTTGATAGGCGTCTCCAATCTGGGTAAGAATCAAATGGGTCATTTTTTGATCAGGGTGACTGTTATAAAATCTTAACAGGTTTTCTCTTGATCTTTTATAATCTTCAAGCTGGAAATAATTGTAGCCAAGGTATAGTGGAATAGTCGGGTACTGATGAAGATGCCAGGGATTAGCCCTTTGGAGTTCGGAAAGAATATTAATCGATTTTTGAAAATTATTCATTTCATAGAATATTTTGGCTATTAATATTTTTGCTTCGGTTTTTACGGGTATATCCGGGAACCTGGATACAGTATCTTCTAATACGCCCGAAATGTATAAGGCCTCCCTTTCTCTTTTTGGTCAGCAGCATAATTGTAGCCTTTTGCATTAAAGCTCTGGCAGCCAGGATGGAACCTTTAGCTTTCTTTATAACCACGTTATAATAGGCCAAGGCTTCATAATAGTTCTCTGTTTCAAAAAGCAGATTCCCAATTCCAAGAAAGGCTTCCGGCACATATTCGGATGCCGGGAATTTAAAACTGGCATTGTCATAATGTTTTTTAATCTCAGCAAAATGATCTAAAATAGATTTTGAATAATTATGCTCATATGCTTTTGCTAAAAGAAAATATGCTCTCTCTGAATATCTTCCGCCCGGATATGTTTTGATAAGATGAGCTAAATTCTCGATGGCTCCCGTCCAGTTCTGAGCCTCGTACGCATTAATGCTTTCAATCAGAAAGGCGGTATCATTCTGCCCGTCATCAGGTACAGTTTGGGTTAATTTGCTTCCATAATAAATATCTTTAAGACCGTCTGTTTCCGAATGTTTACGAAATTGAGCAACAGGTTGTCTTGCCTGTTCAGGTCCTTTGACCTCTGCATTCAGCGCCGGCGGCTGTGCGGAGCCGAGTTTCTCTGCTGCCTGATTAGCGTTGCTTGCCAATACCTTATTTTGCTGATCTTTGCCGGTTTTTATCTTTTCGGGCTGCTCTAATACTTTTATTTCTTTGCCGACCTCAGCACTCTGCGCTTCGACGGGGTCGTTCTCAATTGACTCCGTCAGTTCTTTGGCGTTAAGAAAGACAGTCAGTTCATTGCCAACAGACTCGATTGTAAAGGTTGGCATATCAACACTTTGTACGTCCAATACCATCCTGATTTTATCCAGATGATGCCCTACCCTTAAACCCTTTAGATTTGAACTCTCTACGCCGAAGTTAATGGTTTCAAGCGGCTCGGCCGCACAAAAAATATCAACGGTAATCCTGGGCGGAGAATCCTGGGTTTTGGTCACATAGGCAGGAATTATGCCATTGCCCAGGACATTTACAGCTGTCCCCCATGTGGATTCATAGGTGGCGATTGAAACGACCCTGCTTATAACCTCTTTATTTGACACTGAAATAAAGGGTTGGGGTACAGCATACATATTATTGGGGAGCACAAGCAAAATAAAAGCTGACAACAGCGCCAGCAGTGATCTTTTAACCCAGCATTTCATACCGCTTTATTACAGCAAATACTATGCCAATGGCGCAAGCTTGGAGGCTTGTCGCAATAGACATGCTGAAATGATAAACAATATGCGGATTTATTCTATATTATCGGGATGTTTAAATTGCAAAGAAATATTACGGGTAAGGGCAAACAGTGCTGCAGGGAGGAAGTAGTCTTGTCTGTAACCGTCATTTTTTTGACATTTTTGATAAGAAGTCTGGCTTAGGCCCGCTCAATTCGGGTTTTACCTAAGTTGACCGATTTCTTACGATTTCTTGCCGACCTAAACGAAATTATCCGGAGGCTGAAACCTCAATGTTTTTTTTGAGAATCGCTATAAGTTAGTTACTAAGCGGAGGCGGCCTCGTCCAGATTTTGTTTTTTAATCTTTGCCACCAGGGTCGTGCGGTTGATGTTGAGAAGTTTGGCAGCCTTTGATTTGACCCAGCTGCTTTGCTCTAAAGCCTCAAGAATAATTCTTTTTTCATAGCTTTGAACCGCCTCGTTAAGGTTCAAATCTTTTTCTAGAATCACCTCTTTAACAGGCTGGATAGATTGACTGCTCTCCCGGATACTGTCAGGCAGGTCGTTGAAAATCACAACCGAATTTTCGCAAAGGATTGTAAATCGCTTGATCACGTTTTCAAGCTCTCTAACATTTCCCGGCCAGTCGTAAGCATACATGGCGTCCATCACTTCAGGGGAAAATTTTGTTATCTTTTTTTTGCTTCCTTTCTGAAACTTTTTCAAGAAATGATCGATAAGTAAAGGGATGTCTGATTTTCGTTGTTTTAAACCGGGGACCTTGATTGGGATTACATTTAAACGATAATACAAATCCTCCCTAAACTTTTCCTTATTAATGGCAGTTGTTAGATTCTTATTTGTAGCTGCTACAATCCTTAGATCTACATGGATGGTTTTGGTTCCGCCTACTCTTTCAAACTTTTGCTCCTGCAGCACCCTTAATAATTTGACCTGCAATGACGGGCTCATCTCCCCGATTTCATCTAAAAAAATTGTCCCGCAATTGGCCATTTCAAATCGACCGACCCTGCTTTTATGGGCACCGGTGAAAGCCCCTTTCTCGTGGCCAAAAAGTTCACTCTCCAGTAATGCCTCCGGGACAGCCCCACAATTAATAACAACCAGTGGTTTATCGCTTCGGCTGCTGTTGTAATGAAGCGCCCTTGCTATCAGTTCTTTCCCGGTACCACTGGCGCCGGTAATCAGGACAGTGCCGTCCGTATCCGCCACCTTTTCTATAAGGTCGAAGATCTTTTTAATGGCCCTGCTTGTCCCCACAAGATTCGTATATTTATATTGCCCTCGCAGCTCTTTTTTAAGCCT
Source organism: Desulfobacterales bacterium (assembly GCA_030145595.1). Lineage (GTDB taxonomy): Bacteria > Desulfobacterota > Desulfobacteria > Desulfobacterales > UBA11574 > Desulfatibia_A. The sequence goes on from JAQYVG010000081.1 coordinate 10,086, forward strand.
TATATTTTCTTCGGCAAGACTCTTAAATTTAAATGCTTTTTCAACTGAAAGCAATATATCGCTGGCTGATACCGGTTTAGTGATATAATCGAAAGCCCCTTTTTTGATGGCCTCAACCGAGCTTTTAATAGAACCGTGCCCGGTGAGAATGATGCACATTGTTTTTGGCGATTTGGCGATTAAATGCTCAAGCACCTCCATGCCGCTAACGTCCGGCATTATGAGATCCGTTAAAACCATAGCATAATTATCGCTCTCCAATTCTCTGATCCCCGCCTCACCGCCGGGGGCAGCCGTAACTTCGTAATCATTGGATTTTAAAATATCAACGATTAGCTTTAATATATCAGGGTTGTCGTCTATGACTAAAATTTTTGACATAGAATACTATCTTTTTCGTAATAGTTCAGCCACCAAGAGACCAAGTCTCTAAGATTATAGTACTAATTTAAAAAAAGGAAGTTGCTGTAGTATCAAGTTATTAATAAAATATTATAATTTTTCAGATAAATCAAGGACAAAAAAATGCGGATATTTCAAAAAGCAGGGGGGGAGAAGTCGACAATTTGTATCTTCTCAATAGGTTAGGGTAAGAGTTGCAGCTGCCGCCAACAAAATTTCAAAAGCAGTGAACCGCTGAAAAATAGAATGTGCGGCAAAAATTTGACTACATAAGGACTTAAATATAATCCCCGCGATGAAACTTTAGTGCCGCCACATTGGCAGTCACAGCCAAGTCCTTGACAAATTTTTCAAGCTCATGATCATGATGGACTTTATCGGCAGCCTCAGCTTCAATCAAACTCACTTCTTTTTCAATGCTTGCAACTAAAGGTTCAATATCTTTTAAACTCTGGCCTGGATCGGTCAGCAATCTGGCATAATCATCCAGCAAATTAAGGATTTTATCACCCTGCTTAATGACATCGGTCTTGTAATCAACAGAGGCCGGTATTGTTGTTTCATCAACCTTATGCAGGGTTTTGTCAAATATTTGCTTGAATTGATTATCGCCGTTGACCTTTTTAGATGACGGCAATCCTGATTTAAATGCATTATCTATCTTATTTATATTCATGTTTACGCCTCCTTAGTATATATTTTCGGCACGGCCAAACAGTTCCTTTAGAAAAAAGTTGTTATTACAATAAAATCGTGAAGCGATTTTATAGCCCAAAGCCGAAGATCAGCCGCCAAATACCTTTTTCAGTTTTTCGCCGATTGTTTCGGCCGTAAACGGTTTCACGACGTAGCTGTTTACTCCGGCCTTAACAGCCCCAATAATATTATCCTTCTGGGCTTCGGCAGTAATCATGACAAAGGGAATGCCCTTTAATTCGTCATCCGCTCTAATCGCGTTTAATAGGTCAATACCCGGCATTTCCGGCATATTCCAGTCACTTAGTATCAGATCATATTTCTCTTTTTTAAGCTCTTTCAGGGCGGTACTGCCATCATCGGCCTCGTTAATATCTGTAAAGCCGATCTGTTTGAGGATGTTTCTTAAAATCCTTCTCATCGTGGCAAAATCGTCAACGATAAGCACTTTCATGTTCAAATCCATAAGCTATCGAGCTCCTCATTGCATTTTGAAGGTTAACTATATTGATGAATTCGTAAAAAGGATATTTTTTCTTTTGCGCAGATCCTCTCTTTGTTTTTGAAATACAGAAGCAATAATTCTTTCCCTGTCACTTATGTTGAGAACGAGGAATTTTATTCCAACCTTGTATAGAATCCGGCTGTCCTCATCTTCCTGATCCACGCGGATAACTTTACCAAATATGTCCATAAAAACGAGAGGCAGCTTTGAGAGAAAAAACTTTGCGTTAATGATCTGCCCGAATTCAACCGGCTGCTCTATGACTATCTGCATGCCTGACCCGCTGATATTCTGTCCCAATCCCGGTCTGAAAGGGACTGCTACCGACCCGTCTTTGGATAAAAGCGCTAAAATCTGATCCAATTTTTCGTCTACCTGTAAAATGTAGTTCATTAAAGCGGCATTCGCCATGCTTTCGGTGCTTATCTCGGATGCAATAACATCAACGCTCTGTGCTTTATTTGTGGAGGAAAAAATTTCCTTGTCAAACCTTTTTAAATCTTCAAATTCTTCCACCTTCATAATCTTGTACTTAATTTGAAAGGGAAAATCACCTCTCACGTCAGAACGTCTTTCTTTTGTAACCATTTTAATCACCTATGGAAATTCCCCGTAGTCACACTTTAGCGCCATAGCCCGCCATGCAAGGTTCGACCGTAAGGATTTTTATCTGTTTTTAATTCACGCGCACGCCCTGTCTCGATAAAACCAAACGAAAAGCGGGACGGGGAATACGTTTGCTTTTGCCGCTCAGCATTTCAAGACTCAAATCCAATAATGATTTCCATCAAAACATGCAACTATCATACCACAAC
>JAQYVG010000082.1 GCA_030145595.1 Desulfobacterales bacterium
CGATTGAAAGCAAACACTTGAACCCTTGACCCCTTGAATCCTTGGACCCTCTTCTCCAACTAAATTGGAGAAGAACCTAAAATAATAACATTTTTATATGCTTGTATTTGATTAAAGCGTGGTGTCTTTTTACCTAATTGGTATTTTCGGAATACTTCCATTTTTACTTCAAGATTGTCTGTGCAAAATTCAGGTAGTACGAGTTTATTCTTTGTCAGGAATCCTCCCGGTCATCAGGGCAACCTTAAGCCCGCCATGCGGGAGCAGATGGGTGGTCGATCTGAAAGGAACCATTCCGGCAAGGCGAGGATTGGGCGCAATCAGGACAAATTTCCACCCTTTGTATTCTTTTTTCAGCCTCTCGCAGACGGACAGGAAAAGCGCTTCACTTTCTCGTCGCGATCCCAGCCGTCGCCCAAACGGCGGGTTAAGTGTCACCAGCCCGGGACGGTTTGTCAGTTCAGTTGGCGAAAGATCGAAAAAATCCCGGGTAGAAACAGCGACGATGCCGGACAGGCCGTGTTGAGTCACGCTGTCTTCAAGTTCGCAGGCTGCCCGGTCGTTCCGGTCCGAGGCAAAGATGAAAGGGGTGTTTGTTCGAACGATCTTCTTTTCTGCCGCCTGTTTCATATGCTGCCATCGTTTGGGTTGAAACGAGGGCCATTGCATGAAGGCAAAATCCCTGAATCTGCCCGGAGGAATCTTCTGAGCTATCAGGGCGGCCTCAATGGCAAATGTGCCGGAACCGCACATGGGGTCTACAAGGGGTTCTATCCCGGTATACCCGGAAAGTATCAGGGCAGCGGCGGCGAGGTTCTCTCGAATGGGTGCCTTGGCTGTGCAGGGTTTGATGCCCCGCTTGTGAAGCAGATCGCCGCTGCTGTCAATGGACAGGGTAACATGGTTATCGGATAACCGGACAAAAATCTGCTGGGTGACGGTCGGTTCCGGGGTGGCTTCTTCTGAGAATTCGTTTTGCGCAAAGCGGAAGGCAATACTTGCCTGAACACGCTCGGCAACGGCGTCCTTATGATAAAGCCTTGAATGCCGAGAGGTCACGCGGATGTGGGTCGGGGTACCCGGCAGCAGAAAAAGCTCCCAGGGGATAGCGATCAGGTTTTTTTCGAGTTTTCGAAAATTAGCGGCATGAAACGACTCGATGCGCATGAGGAGCCGGTTGGCGGTGCGAAGGTTCAGGTCGGCAAGGTAGCAGTCGTGAAGCCGCCCCTTGAATTCAACTCCGCCTTCGACGATCGCCATGGGTGTCCCGGAAGGCAAGAGGACTTTCAGTTCCTCCCAACAGATCGTTTCAAGGCCCGGTGCGGTCGCGGCAAAAAACAGCCTTTTTCGACCGATCACATGCCGCTTTATCCGTTTTTTAAGCGGCGTTTCAGTTGTCGCTCTGGTCATTTTTTTTCCATTTCATCCCACTTTTTGCCGCACACTTCTCGACACTTTTTATCTGTTACGCTCAATTGGGGCCAAATTCAAGGCCGCGATAGTGACTGATTGTTTGTCCTGATTTTGAAAGCCTGTATCGTTTTTAACAGGATTAAAAAATCAGGCAAAGAAAAAATAATCTTTCCGGCCCCTGTGTGCTCAAAAGAAACGGGAGAGAACAAAAGGTGGTTAAATACTATCAATTTGTCAAGAATAAAGATTTGTGAAATGGGGTTAAAGTTTGATTAAGCCACTTCAAATATTTGTTATTGCGTGATCTCCCGATTTGATGCGTGTGAACGAGCGCCCCTATTTTGCTAAGGTCCCTGAATGGATTGCCCAACCTCAGATGATTGACAGATTATTCCTTTTAAAGTAGCATTATTATCTATCGAATGCATCTAATAATGGTGAATTGAAGAGTCAAATTGAATACAATCCAAGGGATAAAAAGATGACGGCTGATCATAATGCCCCTGGCGGTTCCGCAAAAGGCGAATTAACCGATCTTCAGATAAAACCGTTACGTCACGATTATAAAGACTGGCCTAATCGGAGAAGCCGAAAGGACCGGCGAAACGGTCAAGACCGAAGAAAAAGGGAGGAACCGATTAACTTTTCGGACCAAAGGAGCGTGCGGGACCGGCGAAAGGATGGTCGCAGAAGCAAGGCATTAAGAATTCCCATTTTTATTAAACTGGCCACCATGTCTACTTTGTTCATTTTTATTGTAATCGCCACCATTAGTTTGTCCATGTTGGCACGACAGAAGAAACAATTCGCCGTTCAGCTAATCAATCTGGGAGAAAGTTTGGTCCGTGTCCTAGCCTCTAACGCCGGAGACAAACTCTTAGGTGATGAGGATCTGGCACTGTTTCAGTTGGTGGATGACATCGCTCGTAATGATCAGGTCATTTATGCTCTGATCGTCGACAAAAAAAATACCATCAAGGCCCACAGCCGTATCGCTGCGGTTAACAAACCTTTTGTTTCGCCAAAAAGCATTCGCGATGTCAAAAGGAAAAACGACGTTATAACCAGAATGATTATTCACGCTGGAGCAGAGGCCCTATTTTTTGAGAAACCCATTATCTATCACAAACTCAAAGTCGGAACGGTGTATTTATCCATTTCGCAGGTAAAAGTCCTACAAAATATTCGCAAAGCAAAAGATTTTCTTTGGATGCTCACCGGAATCATCACGGTTCTGGGGATACTGTTAAGTCTTGTTTTTAGTATGTATTTTTCAAGGCCCATCAGGAGCCTGAGCAAGGCCACAAAGGCGCTGAGCCTTGGGAATTTCAACCACAGAGTCAGTATTGAACGCAATGATGAATTCGGAGACCTTGAGATTTCTTTTAACAGAATGGCCGAGGACCTGAAACTCACAGAGACAATCAAGAATTCCTTTGGACGATACGTAACACCTGAGGTCGTGGAAAGGATTATTGCCAATCCTGATAATCAGTGGATGAAAGGTTCCAAGGTAGATATTTCGGTTCTTTTTGTTGACATATTGGGTTTTACTGGCCTTTCTGAAAATAAAGACCCGGAACGGATCGTCGAAATGCTTAACGATTATTTTACATGCGTGTATGATGCCGTCATCAATTACGGGGGTCACATAAACAAATTTGTCGGCGATGAGGCCATGGTCATTTTCGGTGCTCCGGCGTCCAACCCTCGGCATGCTGAAGACGCCGTTCTAGCGGCCCTCGAGATCCAAAAGGAGATTCTAAAGCTTAACCGTATGAATATAACGGGGATTGAAGATATTCAAGTCGGCGTTGGAATAAACTCGGGGGAGATGGTGGCAGGCAACCTCGGTTCTCCGATGAGGATGGAGTATACTGTCATTGGGGATAACGTTAATATCGCTTCCAGACTCACATCCCTGGCAAAGGCCGGGGAGGTCTTGATTAGCAGCAGTACTCATGATCTAATAAAAGATACAGGTGTCTTTCAGGTAAAAAATAAGGGTCGCGTATCGGTCAAGGGGAGGGAACAAAAGGTCGGCGTGTTTAATATCATAGCTTTAAATGAGGGCCAGGATCACGAGGGTACGCAGAATAAATAATGTAAATCCATTCAAGGCAATCCATGCTGCCAACAAAGCTAAACAAAAATAGGTAAAATTAAATTCTCCGGCAAATAGTTTTTCATGGTTTAAGCCATCCTATATCTACTTTTTTTTTAACTGCAACAGCGAGCGTATTCCCCGTCCTGCTTTTAGTCCCGCTAAAAGCGGGACAGGGATCTTCAATGTCAAAGGAGTAGCCCATGAAGTTCGTCATCATCGGCGGAGACGCTGCCGGCATGAGTGCCGCCAGCAGAGCCAAAAGAAACCGGCCGGATATGGAAATCATTGTTTTGGAAAAAACCGTAGATGTTTCCTACAGCGCTTGCGGAATGCCATACAATATCGCCGATCCCGACCGGGACATTGACGAGCTGGTGGTGCGGTCGGCGTCAGTTTTCCGGGAAAAACAGGGTATCAATCTGCTGACAGGACATTGCGTCGATGCGCTTGATGTCAGCGCCAAAACCGTTTTCGGATCGACCCTTGAAAACGACTCATTCGAACTTCCCTATGACCGACTGCTTGTAGCCACCGGTGCTTCAGCAATGGTGCCGGATCTTCCCGGTTTCGAGCTGCCGGGAGTTCTGACCTTAAAGAGCCTTAACGATGGGAGAACCATCAAACAGTTTTTAGCGTCGAACAATGTTCAAAAAGTGGTGATCATCGGCATGGGCTACATCGGCCTGGAAATGGCCGAAGCGTTACGCGCAAGAAAAATAGATGTGGCTATGGTCGACCTCATGTCTCAAACGCTTCCATGGATGGAACCTTCCATGGCCGAGGTCGTTGAAGAGGAACTTCGTTTACACGACATCGGCTTTTACCTCGGACAAGAGGTAAAACGAATCGAAAAAAATGAAACCCGGCTGAGCGTTGTTTGTGAGAATCTTACACTTAGTGGAGATATGGTACTGGTCGCCATCGGTGTTCGGCCCAATAGCCAGTTGGCAGTGGAAGCCGGATTGGATTTGGGGCCGCAGCGCTCCCTGGCCGTCGATGGAATGATGCAGACTTCCGATCCCGACATTTATGCTGCCGGCGACTGCGCCGACGCATTTCATATTGTTACCGGCCGCAAAACTTGGATTCCCCTGGCGTTAAGGGCCAACAGAGCCGGTTGGGCGGTGGCCGACAATGTTTGCGGAAAAAATGTAAAACTTCCTGGTATTGCCGGCACGGCCGTATTCAAGGTGTTCGACCTTGAAGTGGCCCGCACGGGTCTAAACAGCGGCGAGGCGTCGGAATACGGCTTTACACCTGCTGAAGTCGTGATAAAAGCACGCAGCCGGGCCCATGCCCATCCGGGTGCATCCAATATCTGGGTGCAAATGGTTGGCGATAAAGCGTCCGGTCGTCTTCTTGGCGTTCAGATGGTCGGAAAGGAAGGCGTTGCCCACCGCATCAATGCCCCGGTTGTGGCCCTTCACGGCTATATGACGGTGGAACAGTTCAGCCAGTCGGACTTGGCTTACGCGCCGCCGTTTGGTCCCGTGTGGGACCCGTTGTTGATCGCAGCGAATCAGCTTATCAAGCAGTTATAGAGGAAGCACCTATGAGCGCTAACTTTATCGCAACCAAAAATTTTACGACGACCGGGCCGCCGGTCACAATGGTCGGGCTTGGCGGTGAAGGCATTCTGCGAACCCACCAAAGAGACGCCCGGGCCCGCGAGGTGATTAAAACGGCCGTCAAACAGGGCATCACCTATTTTGACTGCGCCCGGGTGTATGCCGACAGCGAGGTCTACTACGGATCTTTGTGGCGCGAACATCCGGAGACACGCTCCGGGATTTTTCAGGCCAGCAAATCAGCCCGGCGGGATAAAGACGGTGCGCTGGCAGACCTTGAAGAGACCTTCGAGCGGTTGGGGACCGATTATCTCGATCTGTGGCAAATCCACGATGTCCGCACAGACGATGATCTTAAGGCGATTGCGGGTCCCGGAGGCGCTTTGGAAGCATTCGTTGACGCCAAATCAGCCGGAAAAGTCCGTTATATCGGCGTTACCGGCCACCATGACCCCGCAATCCTGACCCGGGCCGTAGAGCAGTGGCCCGTGGATGCGGTGATGATGCCCGTCAACCCCGTCGAAGGTGTTGTGGGCGGTTTTTTGACAACCACGATGCCGACGGCCCGGGCCCGGGGCATGGCGATCATCGGAATGAAAATTATGGGGGCCGGTCATTACATTCATTTGGAATCCGGGCTAACCCCGGAACTGCTGATCCGGTATGCATTATCCTGCGATATTACCGTAGCCATCGTGGGGTGTTCATCTGCCGAGGAAGTTGATACGCTGGCGGACACCGGACGTGATTTCAAACCGCTGTCTGAAGAAGAAAGATCACAGCTTTTAAATGTATTCGAGCCGCATGCCAAGCGCCTGGCGTATTACCGCGGAGTCCTTTAGGGTTCGCGCCTTTGGCAAACTTTTGGCAGTTAAACCCTGCCCGACTCGAACCTCGGTGCTGCCACAAGGGGCGATCAGGAGGTCTCCGGTCGCTTGGACTTGCGGAGGTAAAACGACAGCAATAGGCAGATGACAATACCGAACAAACAGGCCAAAAAAGCGTTTTTGAATCCCGACAGCGGGTAAAGATCGCCAACGCGGCCGGCTCGATCCAGTATGGCGCCTGTAAGAACCTGATAAACGGCAACGCCCAAAAACGGTGCCGGGTTGAGCATACCGGAGGTCAAACCCAGAATTTCCAAAGGTGTGGTCTCCCGGACGATCCCCCACAGCGTACTGATGAATCCACCCGTGGTAATGCCCATCACCAGCAGCACCAGAGAAAGGCCGCCGGCCCCCAACTGACTGCACAAAAATATGATTCCCACCCAGGTCAAGGTATATACAGACAGGATCGCAATCAGTGTGTTTCCTTTGTCAAGTGAAAACCGGTCGGGCAGCCAGCCGAAAAGGGGCGCACCGATGATCACGCCCACGGGGATCAGCATGTTCAGCTTGCTGGCAAAGATGTGTTCGATTCCAAGGACCGCCATCAGAAACGGCGTTGCCCACAGTCCCTGCAGGGTTATCAGAGTGCCGTAAATGCCGAAAAAAATCGTCGCAATGATCCAAAATTGCCCGGAAGCCAACACTTTGAAGGCCTTTGTTTTTGAGCCCGGATTGCCTCCGAATGCTATGGCATCATTCACCTGAACCGTTTCGGATGGACGAGGGTGATCCCGGGTGAGCAACAGTGTGACAAATGCTAACCCCAGCGTGATCCCACCGATTAAAAAAAATGTGGGCCGCCACCCCCATGAAGCAGCCGCCCAGGCAAGGGGCGTGGTGGCAATCACGGCCCCGAAATTTCCCACGGCCATAAGCAGGCCGATCATGGTGGCAAATTCTTTTTTGCTGAACCACAGGGAGAAAGCCTTGACCGCCGGCACGTACACACCGCCCACGCCAAGTCCGATAAGCGCCCGTCCCACCGAAGCCCAGCCGATGTTCGGCGCCATGGCGAAAAGAAAACTTCCTGCTGCGGCCGCCATGGCCCAGTAACCGATCACTCGCCGTGGTCCGAGCCGGTCCGACAGGTATCCCACAAGCGGCTGCTCAAAGGCATAGAGATAAAAATACATAGACGACATGAAGCCCAGCGCCGTTGCGTTGGTGTCAAAAGCTTTCAAAAGATCCGCGGCGATGACAGAGGTGGACACCCGGTGGAAATAGGCGAAAAAGTACACCAGGCAGATGACGAAAAAAACTATCCAGCGGTGGGGATCACGGAATGGATAGCGGGTGTGGTCTTTCATTTGATTTTCCCGGAGTTGATTCCCTTTTCCGCAACTATTTGCGGGCATGGGTGATGTTGCACCGAAGCTATCCCTCCAACGCTCTATGATCTATGATGCGATTCGTATCTCCGTTTACTACTGCAGAACGGATCAGAGCCTTATGGCAAAGGCAAACAAAGCCTGCCAGCACATACATGGCAGTGCTTTTGTTGTCAATGATCAAATTTTTTCCAATGGTCGTATTTTTATGGTTTTTGGAGAGGATATGGGTGACTCCGATTCTCTTAACCTGCGGTGAGATTAATTGTAGATCAGGTCAAATAGTTTATCAGCGTTGTCTTTATCCAATCTCTTGAGCATTTTATACTCTTCAAGGGCGGCATCTTTTTGGCCTGCAGAGATATATAAAATGCCGATGTTAAAGTGGGCCGGTGCGAAATCAGGATCGATTCGAATTGACTGCTTGTATGCCGCGAGTTCCTCCTTTGATTTACCTAAAATCCCGTAAACAATCCCCATGTTATAATATGTATAAGGTATTTCGGGATCGATTGCCAGTGCCTGTTTATAGGCGTTGATAGCGTCCTGATATCTCTTTAGCTTGGCGTAGATGATTCCCATATTATAGTGCGAGGCTGCATAACCCGGCCAAATCCGCAACAGCTGTTCAAAAGCTTCTTTCTCGTCGTCTAATCGCTTCTGCTCGCTGTATATTTCAGCCAGACCCAGGTAGGCCGGTCCGTAGTCCCGATCGATGCTGACCGTTGTTTGATATGATTCAAGCGCCTCTTTGTGGTAGCCCAGTACTTGATAGTATCTTCCAAGATAGTAGTGCGCCTGTGTCTTGTTCGGATTGAATCGTGTGGCCTCTTTAAACGCCTCGATGGCTGCGGACGGCTGTTCGAGTCCCACATAACAGCTTCCCAGACCTAACCAGGCTTCGGCGTCGTCCGGGCTTTTTGCAGCAGCCTCTTTGTAATACTCCAGCGCTTTTTTATACTTTCCCTGGATTGAGAATTCGAAGCCTTTTTTACAAAGCTCTGCCGCCAGCCTGGGCTTTTGTCTGCTGACACTGTAAGTCCACTCCGATATGGTCTTTGTGGTTTTTTCAGCCTTTAAGTTCAATACACTTTGACCGGCAACTGCAAAGTTTAAATTTTGACCGGATACCGAAATAAAGGAGACGACCCCGATAACCTTTCCGTGCATATTGATTACCGGACTGCCGCTGGAGCCCAGGGACACAGGGGCGGACATCTGAAAGATTCTACCGATGCCGGGAAATTCACGTATCGCAGAAACAATGCCCTCGCTGACGGTTTGATCAAGCCCAAGAGGGCTGCCGACCACGATGATACGCTCGGCTATGGCGGGAACATCGGGGGTCACCGTTACCCGGTAAACCTCTTTCTCCGGAATCTTTACTTTTACCTTGATCAGATCAGCGGCTTCGTTTTGTGCCAAAATCCCTTGCACAGGATATTTGTGCCCGTCATAGGTTGTAACTTCGGCCGCGTAAGCCCCCTTAAGGACATGATAGTTGGTAATTAAATGCCCGCTTTTATCAACGAAAAAGCCGCTACCGATACCGACCGGTCTCTTTTCCACATCATAAGTGGTTACCTTGACGACGGCCCGCTGGACCCTGCCCGTCAGTTGAACGAGATCTGTGTTCCGAGAAAGCGTTTGCCCACGCCAAGAAAAGCAGCCGGCTATCAGAGACAACGTTAAAAGGCCAAGACAAACTGTTTTGATATATTTTAAAATAAATTTCATTTCTTCTAAAAAGGATATGACAAATATCCCCCTTTCCGGCAAGTTGCACTGTTTTTGCAGATTAGTCGTTTGCACTCTGCAAACCTTACATTGATTTGGACATTTTAAAAAGCCAAAACAAGGTGGTCAAGTCAACAAAGTCTTGGGGTTTGCTCTTGACTCTTTCCGGTTTTAGCATGAGTCAAGAGCAGACCTGACCCCCTTGATGAAAATACCAACGGTCTGATAAGACAATACTTTCCGAAAGGGACTAACTTCAAAGATATAACGAAGAAAAATTTTGCATTGGTAGTGGGAAAATTAAATCGTAGACCGAGGAAATGCCTCAATTATCAGACGCCTCATGAAGCCTTTTACAGTGCTGTTCGCGGTGCACTTGCAGCTTTAGTTTACCCTGTACGCCACCCAGATCCCTGCACTTAACCGCCATCATATTCCTGGTAGATAACCCGGCCGCATGACTTGCAGTGGGAGGCATCCTCATCATGGTAGCGGAGTCCGCACTTCGGGCAGATAGCCTCCTTTTTCGTTGCCATGCGAACCCACTCTTTTACAATCTGGCTGATCTGCCACGGTATGAGGACAATGCCCGACAGTATCATCAAAACGGTGACCCATTTCCCCGCATCCGACAGGGGAATGATGTCACCAAATCCGACGGTTGTCAGCGCGACGACGGTAAAATAGAACGCATCGCCGAAATTCTTCACATTGGGGTTAAGGTCGCTTTCCACATAGAAAAAGAGTCCTGAAGAAATGAAAAATATCATCAGTATGGTGAGAAAGAGCTGCGTGACCTTGAGCAACTGCGGCGTTACGCTGCCGAAGAAGAAGTCACCGTCCGCCGTGAATCTTAAGAACCTGAATATCCTGAAGGTCCGGAAAGCCCGGATGAATCTGATAAAACCGATGTCCAGGGTGATGCCGATCAGGGGCAAAAAGATCATTGAAAGTGTGGGCAGGATAGCGATGAGGTCGATGATGCTGTAAACATCCACAAGCTGCCTGAGCCGGTTCTTTGCGGCATAAAGCCTTGCCACATATTCAATGATGAAAAAAATGACAATGACCACCTCCAATTGCCAGAGCAGCCGGTGGGTTGCCTCGGAGACGGGATAGGTTTCGATCACCAGGATAAGGCAGATAAAAAGGTTCAGGATGATGATGAAGATATCGATGATCTTGCCGAGGGCGGTTTTGCAGTCGATCAGATAAAACTGGAGTGTCTTCCGGAAGGTGTTCGGCATGGAGCTGTTTCCTCTTTTGGGAAAATCCGCAGATTTTCTCTCATTCAAATATCAAATGCATGCAGCAGGTGCCAAAGAGAGGAAAAAGGATTTAGGCAACCCAATCCTCCTGTTTTTTGTTAAAGCTCGGGGGCTTTCATCAATACGTACATTTCCCCGTAATGTTTCAGATTCCATGCAGCAGTTTCGGCGTAGGATCCTCTGCCAAAAAAAAGGTCCGCTCGGCCGGCACCTTTGATCGCTGAGCCGGAGTCCTGGTTTAAAACAAACCGTGAAAACGCGGTCCACCCCGTAACCTTACCCCGGCTGTTCACAGATGGTTTGCTGCAAGAAATGAAGGCCAGCGCCCCCTTGGGAAAAAGCTTGGCATCCAGGGCCAGTGATCTTCCGATGGTCAAAGGTACGTTGATATTCCCCAGCGGGCCCTGCTCTACGATTTGGAAGAATATGTAGGATTCATTGTGATTCAATACAGTGCGAAGAATCTTTGGATGTTCGGACAGGTATCGCCGTATATTTTTGACCGAGAGCTCTTCCGGTGCAAGAAGTCCGTTCTCCAGCAAATACCTCCCGAAGCTCCGGTACGGTCGACCGTTGGAGGCCTGGTAGCTTACACATATGGTTTCACCGTCGGGCAGCCTCAACCGGCCGGACCCTTCAATGTGGAGAAGATAAATATCGATGGGATCTTTGAGCCAGGCAATTTCAAGATCTTGGTTTTGCAAGACCTTGTCCGTGTCGATCTGATGCCGGGTAAAGTAAGGGGAAACACTGTTATTCCGAATTTTTACAACGATGCTTTCCCCTTTTAATTTCTTGTCGAAAAGGGATAGATTCAGTCTAAAAAGATCGTTGGGTTTGCGGTACAGGGGGTATCTGAAAATATCGTCCGGGGTCAAGCTCGCATCAAATAAAGGATCATGATACCCGGTAAAAAGAACCTTGTTGTCTCCGGCGTGTCCGGAGGCGCGATAAATTCGAAATTGCCTTCGGATTTCCGCATTCAGTTGATCTGCGGTCAGTTTCTGGGAAATGAGGTCTAAAAATGCCCTCTGGGACTGGAGAACTTCCTTTCCCGTAAATTGGTGGGGCCCGTAGTAAAATGTTTTGCGAGGATTCAGCCGGGACAGGTACGAGATATTCCGCCGGATGGCCAGCGCGAGGAACTCAAAATCCATATCATCACGAAATATCGGGTAAGAATTAAAAATCGGCTTAAGGGCTTCTTCGGGTCGCTCAGCCTCTTTGCCCAGTGCATATTGGGCGCCGATAAGTAATAACAATTGGGAAAAGAATAAACCGTATACGACAACTACTTTGAGGCGATTGGTGATTTTCATGAATCTGATTTTAGCGTGCCAAAGATGGAAGATTTCTTATCTCATACAACAGGTTGTATTTAAGGTCAAGCTAAAATACAATATATTGGGAAATTATTGATGTTGACGGTTACCTTGAATACGCGGTCCTGGAAACAGAATATTCAAGGTAAATTGGTGGCGGTCAGAGAGGACCATTTCTTGCGGTCTTCTATGTTCGAAGGCGGGAAAAGCTTTTGAGGTATTTATCCAGCATTATGAAAACTCCTGGTTTTAAATGCTTTCTGTTATATTACTTTAATCACTGATCACTGATGTGATCCCATTATCACTATACTTCTATACTTCCAACAGCTTTCCAAAATTGTAATACAAACCAAAATGATAAAACCCCGAAGCCAAGAATAAGCAAAATGGGTAAAAGGATAATTATTCCGATTTTCTCTAACCAAGAAACACCGGGATCAATCATCATCATCTTTAGCCCTGGCATGGTAGAAATCCTCCTGTTAAGTTTTGCATTGGTATAATACAATATTCATGCCAGGACGGACAATTCTTGACCTTTACTGAGTTGCATTAATACTATAAGGATTGTTTTCAGAAAGTTAGACGTATAAAGAGAATTGAAGTTGTGGGCTCATGTTAGAAAGCATCTGTTCTGAAGGAGACCGATTTGCACATATTTTAATGCACATTGCACAGTTTTTTGTGCATTCTTATTTCTCTGACCTCCCGCTACATTTCTGTTTTTCACAGGAGCTATTCAATTTCACAGACCTACAATAGGATTAATGACACTAGTTAGTTTCCATCCATAAATGGCTATTTTTCCGATGAGCGGCGTTCTCCGCGGGTTTCCGCCCTCGACGTACT
>JAQYVG010000083.1 GCA_030145595.1 Desulfobacterales bacterium
GACAACAAACAACTGACACATTGAGTTTTAACTCAATTAGGGTTATGGACGACGCTTGTCCTTTAAGATATGGTTGGATATGACTATCCGCTGTATTTCCGAAGTCCCCTCGTAAATCGTAAAGACCCGGGCGTCCCGGTAAAAGCGCTCTACCGGATAATCCTTGATAAATCCATACCCGCCGTGCATCTGCAGTGCCTTTGCAGTGACTCGATTCACCATTTCCGAAGCAAAAAGCTTGGCCATTGAAGCCTGAGCCGTATGGTTTACGCCCTTGTCTTTCATTGCGGCCGCTGAAAAGGTCAGTTGCCGGGCCGCTTCTATTTCGGTAGCCATATCCGCAATCATCCAGCGCAAACCCTGGAACTTGGAGATCATCCGGCCGAACTGCTCTCTTGTTTTGGCGTATTTTACGGCGGCGTCAAAGGCTGCCTGGGCAACACCGATCGACTGCGCCGCAATTCCGATACGTCCGCCGTCCAGCGCTTTCATGGCGATCTTAAAACCGTCGCCTTCACCGGCAAGCAAGTTTTCAGCAGGCACCCGGCAATCGTTGAAGAAAAGATCGGTTGTATCAGAAGCACACAGCCCCATTTTGTCTTCTGCGTTCCCTGCACTAAATCCCGGCGTATCCTTTTCAACCAGAAACGCGCTGATGCCGTGATGACGCTTACTCTCATCCGTGACGGCCGTGACGATGGTCAACCCGGCATTGCTGCCCGAAGTTGTAAACCGCTTGGTACCGTTTAATATATAGCTGTCACCGTCCCGGACGGCCGCAGTCGATTGCATGGCGGGATCGGAGCCCGCATGGGGTTCGGTCATGGCAAAGGCACCGATAATATCCCCTCTGGCCAGCGGTTTTAAATATTTCTCCTTCTGTAGTTCAGTCCCCAATCGATATATGCTCTCGCAAACGATGGAATTATGAACGGACATGACAACAGCAGTTGAGGCACAAGAGTAAGCAATTTCGGAAAGAGCCAGCACATAGCTGACGGTGTCGGCACCGCTGCCTTCGTACTCAAAAGGGATCATCATGCCCATCAGGCCCAATTCGGCCATTTTTTTCAGGTTTTCAGCCGGAAACTCTTTGGTCTTATCGCGTTCTGAAGCGGTAAGGGCCACAACTTTCCTTGAAAATTCCCTGGCCATGGTCTGAATCATGATCTGCTCATCGGTAAGATTCACTGTCATAAATCGCTCCGTTACGTGTTTCGAGTTGCGTGTTTCGAGTTACGAGTTACGAGTTGCGAGTTGCGGGTTGCGGGCTACGCGTTACGGGTTTAGAGTTTCGGGACACCGGTATAACTCGTAACACGCAACCCGAAACACGTAACTCGTTAGGGTCCGTAAACGACAACGATAAGCTCCGCTTTTTCTTTGCCGGTATTTTTTAACTGATGCCGTATCCCCGCGTTGAAGTGCAGAGAATCACCTGTATCCAGACTATTTGCGTGGTCTCCTACAAGTACTTCGATCTTACCCGCCAGCACATAGATGAACTCTTCGCCTTCATGCTGGTATCCGACGCCCTTGTGATCCTGCATGGCGTCAATCTCAACCTTGAAGGCCTTCAAGTGCTTGTTCTCCGCACCCGGCGTCAGGGTGGTATAAGCATAGCTGTCGGTACGTTTGGTATAGGCTCGGATGCGGCTCTTTAAACGCGTTTCCTCTTCCCTGAGGAAGAAACCCGAATCGATTTCTAAAGCCCTTGATATCTGCAGGAGGGTGCCGACAGGGGGGATCTCTTTGCCGGCCTCTATCTTTTTAAGATAATCGGTAGACAAACCGGTTTCATTGGCCACCCTGTCGAGGGTCATTTTTTTCCTGACCCGCTCTTTTTTGATTTTTTTGCCCACCGGGACAAGAGCGCCGGCTTTCTTTTTCGCCATGATTCCTCCTTAGTATTCGTAAAAACCGCGTCCCGTCTTTCTGCCCAGCCGGCCCGTCTCCACATATCTGCGCAGCAGCGGACAGGGGCGGTACTTGGAATCTTTGAATCCATCAACGAGGGTATCCATGATGGCCAGGCAGGTGTCCAGCCCGATAAGATCTGCCAGAGCCAAAGGGCCCATGGGATGATTCACTC
Source organism: Desulfobacterales bacterium (assembly GCA_030145595.1). Lineage (GTDB taxonomy): Bacteria > Desulfobacterota > Desulfobacteria > Desulfobacterales > UBA11574 > Desulfatibia_A. The sequence continues at coordinate 2,093 of JAQYVG010000083.1, forward strand.
CTAATTTCATTACCGTATCGATGTCTTCCCGGGTTCCCACGCCGTGATACAGACAGTAAATTGCCTCGTTGATCATGGGCATGAGAATCCTGTTAGCGATAAAGCCGGGATAATCACCGGCCTCAGCCGGCGTTTTGCCGAATTTTATGGTTAGATCCCAGGTTGTTTTAAAGGTTTCTTCCGAGGTTGTCAGCCCGCGAATCACTTCAACCAGTTTCATCACCGGTACCGGGTTCATGAAATGCATCCCGATGACTTTTTCAGGCCGTTTGGTTTGGGAAGCAATGCGTCCGATTGGAATCGAAGACGTGTTGGTGGCCAAAATCACCTCGGATCCACAGATCTCATCCAGGTCTTTAAAAATCTGAAACTTTACGGTTTCATTCTCGGTGGCAGCCTCAACCACAAAGTCGGCTGGCGCCATATCCTTCAGATCCACGGTAGTTCTGATGCGTCCCAGAATCTCATCCAGCTCCTTGCCGGTCAGCTTGCCCTTGTCAACACCGCGCTTTAAAATCTTTGTAATGGTTGCCAGACCGCGTTGCACAAACTCGGCCTTGATATCACTCATGATCACATCCAAGCCGCTTGCAGCAGCAACCTGGGCGATTCCATTGCCCATCTGCCCGGCGCCGACAACACCAAATGTTTTTATTTCCATACCTTTCTCCTCATTGGTTTTTTTTATTCATCATTCGATGTTGGACGTTCGATGTTCGATGTTCATCTTTTGACCAAAAGTGAGACGCCCTCACCGCCACCGAGACACAGGGAAGCTATCCCGGTTTTTTTATCCTGCCTGATCATTTCATGTAAAAGGGTGACAAGTAACCGGCAACCGCTGGCCCCGATGGGGTGCCCCAGGGCCACACTGCCGCCGTTTACGTTCACCTTGGCAGGGTCCAGTTCAAGTTCTTTTAATACAGCCGCCGTGGAACCGCTGAAGGCTTCGTTGATTTCAAATAGCTCGACGTCATCAATACTGATGCCTTCTTTTTCCAGGCACTTGGGAATGGACCAGATCGGGGCCACCAGAAGATACTTGGGATCCATTCCATAGGACGCCTGGGCCCCGATGGTGGCCATGATCCGGCAGCCCATTTCAACGGCCTTGTCCCTGGACATGACCACCACCGCAGCAGCACCGTCGCTGATAATGGAAGCGTTACCGGCGGTGCCGACGCCGTCCTTTTTAAAAGCGGGCTTCATTTTTGACAAAAAATCATAGCTGGTTTCCTGAGGGCACTCATCTTCACTGAACAGGACGGGATCACCTTTCCGTTGAGGAATTTCGACAGGCACAATCTCGTCTTTAAACCGTCCCGCGCTGATGGCTTCAAGGGTCCGGCGGTAAGACTCGTCGGCAAATTGATCCTGATCTTTACGGCTGATATTATATCTTTCGCTGCAAAGCTCATTGGACATACCCATATGAAAATCGTTGACAATATCCCAAAGTCCGTCATGCACCATGTGATCCTCAATCTTACCCGGTCCCATGCGATATCCAAAACGCGCCTTCTCGAGGTAATAGGGCGCCATGCTCATATTTTCCATGCCGCCGGCAACCACAACATCGGCGTCACCCACCTGGATAGCCTGGGCCGCAAGCATCACTGATTTTAAGGCCGAACCGCAAACTTTATTGACCGTAATACATTCCACGGCCCAGGGTATATCAGCCATCAATGCGGCCTGCCTGGCCGGGTTCTGGCCGTAGCCGCACGGAAGCACCATCCCCATGATGACTTCATTCACCGCTTCCTTTTCGATTCCTGCCCTTTGAACGGCCGCTTCAATCACAACGGCACCCAGCTTGGTTGCCCCGATGCCGCTCAAGGAGCCGTTAAAATTGCCCAATGGCGTTCGCACCGCACTTACTATGACTGCTTCTTTCATTGATCACTCCTCCATTTTTTTCTGAAAATATATAAGGGGTTGGAAAGTTTTTGCTGTAAGACCGCTCAATGGATAATCATATTTTAAACCGTGTGAACTCGTATATAAAGGTTCGTAAAGAAAGAACAGAATCTTTCGCTATAAAATTTATTATTTTGCTGAATGAACGGTGATCGCTTGCGATGATAGATTTTGGCAATACGTCTTTTCTTTCTAACGATCCTTAATATACTCAAACAGCACACGATTTAAAATCTGATCATCCATTTCGCTGTTTCTCAAAACATTATGGAAAAAACTCCCCGACTGCTGAAATATATAAAAAATTTACACTTCACAAAAAGAACACTTGATAACTGTTTTACACTAATAAAAACGTATTTTCAGTTCATAAATGAGGGATTTTTTCGTTGAGCAAGGCCGCACAAGGGTTTTCGCCTGAGGCGTACGTAAGTACGTCGCCCCGCCAAATACATGCGGGACAAGAGGGCGGAAACCCGCGGAGAACGCCGCTCATCGGAAAAATAACCATTTATGAGCTGAAAATATTTACATGTTACGCCGATACTGCCCCCCCACATCATACAGCGCCTGGGTAATCTGGCCGAGAGAGCACACCTTGACGGCTTCCATAAGTTCGGCAAATATGTTGCTTCCGGACAGGGCAGCCTCCTGGAGACGCTGCAGGGCCGCAGGGGACCTCTTCTCATGGTGCTTTTTGAAATCTTCAAGGCGCGCCAGCTGCGACTGTTTTTCGGTTTCGGTAGCCCTGGTCAGCTCGACGCTTTCAGACATCTGCTCGAGGTCGGCATCCGGATCACGAAACGTGTTCACACCGATGATGGGCAACTCTCCGGTATGCTTTAAATTCTCATAGTACATCGATTCGCCCTGAATTTTACTGCGCTGATAGCCGGTTTCCATGGCCCCCAGGACACCGCCGCGCTCGGTAATCCGGTCAAATTCCATTAGAACCGCTTCTTCCACCAGCTGGGTCAGCTCTTCGACCACAAAGCTTCCTTGGTACATGTTTTCATTCCCGGCCAGACCCCACTCGCGGTTAATGATCAGCTGAATCGCCAGGGCTCTCCGTACCGACTCATGGCTCGGGGTGGTAATAGCCTCATCAAAAGCGTTAGTGTGCAGGCTGTTACAGTTATCATATATGGCACAAAGGGCCTGAAGCGTGGTACGGATGTCATTGAACTGGATGTCCTGGCTGTGCAAAGAGCGCCCTGATGATTGGATGTGATATTTCAACATTTGGCTGCGCTCGGAACCTTTGTATTTTTGTTTTAAAGCAATGGCCCAGATGCGTCTGGCGACCCTGCCGATGACCGTATATTCGGGGTCCATACCGTTGGAAAAGAAAAAGGAGAGACTGGGTGCAAAGCTGTCTATAGACATCCCCCGCGACAGGTAATATTCCACATAGGTAAATCCGTTGGCCAGGGTGAGAGCCAGTTGGGTGATCGGGTTGGCGCCGGCTTCTGCTATGTGGTATCCCGAGATGGAAACCGAATAGAAGTTACGGATATTGTTTTCAATGAAATACTCCTGGATGTCTCCCATCATTTTCAGAGCAAATTCGATCGAAAATATACAGGTGTTTTGCCCCTGGTCTTCTTTCAAAATATCGGCCTGGACGGTACCGCGTACACTGGATAGGGTTTTGCTGCGAATGTCGCCGTACTCATTTGCGCTTGGGTCGCGCCCGTTTTCGGCTTTGAAGGCGTCGATTTGCTGGTCAATGGCGGTGTTTAAAAACATGGCCAGTATGATGGGTGCCGGGCCGTTGATGGTCATGGAAACCGATGTGTTAGGCGCACACAGTTCGAAACCGTCATACAGAACCTTAACATCGTCCAGGGTGCAAATACTGACACCGGAGGTGCCCACTTTACCATAAATGTCGGGACGTCTGTCAGGGTCGTAGCCGTACAGGGTTACAGAATCAAAAGCCGTTGATAGACGTTTGGCTTCATAGTTTTCCGACAAAAGTTTGAATCTGCTGTTGGTTCTGGCCGGATCGCCTTCCCCGGCAAACATCCGGGTCGGATCTTCATCAATGCGTTTTAACGGAAAAACACCGGATGTAAACGGAAAATGTCCCGGTACATTTTCTTCCCGCAGCCAGGTGTATATTTCACCGGGGTCCTTGAACTTGGGAAGCGCAATCTTGGGAATTTTGGTATGCGACAGCGATTGAAAATAGAGCGGAACTTTTATTTCCCGGTTTCTAACCCGGTAGCTGAGTTCGTCTTTGGAGTAGGTTTTTTTGATCTCTTCCCATTCATCCAGAAGATCTTCCGTTTCTTTGTTCAGCAATCGTTCGGTGTTTTGAATCTTGGTTTTGAGCCGAGCCAAAAGATCAGAGGCGTCACCCTCCAAATCGTCACCGCTGAACGCTTGGGCGGTTTCTTTCAAATGCCAGATCTTGCGGACAGCTTCGGCCTGCTGTTTGGTCTGGTGATGATACTTTCTGACCGTGTCCGTGATTTCCGATAAGTAACGGATGCGCGGCGGCGGGATAATGATGGTTTTGGACGTGGATGTGCGAATATCGGTTTTAGGGAAGGAAGATTGAAAATGAACGCCGCATTTTTTTTCCAAGGCCTCTATGGCAGCATGATACAAGGCGGTAACGCCATCGTCATTGAATTTGGAGGCAACTGTTCCGTAGACCGGCATCTCGGCGGGTGATCGACCCCAGGCTTTACGGTTGCGCTGAACCTGCTTGCTGACATCCCGCACAGCGTCTTCACCCCCCTGCTTTTCAAACTTGTTAACCACAACCAGGTCGGCGAAATCAAGCATGTCGATCTTCTCTAACTGAGAAGCGGCACCGAATTCGCTGGTCATCACATAAATCGATATATCCACCAGGGCGATGATACTCGAATCGCCCTGGCCGATACCAGCAGTTTCAGCGATAATAAGGTCAAACCCGGCCGCTTTAACAACCTCGATGGCTTCTTTGAGCACCAGCGGAATTTCCGTCTGTGAATGGCGGGTCGCCAGGCTGCGCATGTAAACCCTGGGGTTGTCGATGGCGTTCATTCGTATTCTGTCGCCCAAAAGTGCTCCCCCGGTTTTGCGCCGGGAAGGATCACAGCTGACAACTGCTATGTTTATACCTTTAATATCATTAAGAATTCGTAGAATAAATTCATCGGTCAACGATGATTTTCCGGCACCGCCGGTCCCGGTAATTCCAATGACAGGACTTTTGCGATGGCCGATCTTTTTCTCCAGCGCGGATCTAAGGCGGTCAAGATGGCCGTTTCCCTTGGTCTTGGCCTGTTCAACCGCAGTAATAAGGTTTGCGACCAAATATTTATCATCCGTAGACAATCTGTCGACGTCAAAGTTTTCCGTCTGAACCGTAGAAAAATCCAAATGTTGAAGCATGTGGTTAATGATGCCTTGCAGTCCCATTCTGGAGCCGTCTTCGGGGGAATATATCTTGGTTACGCCGTAGGCCTCCAGTTCTCTGGTCTCCGTGGGTACAATGACGCCGCCGCCGCCCCCGAAAACTTTGATGTGAGGAACACCGGACTCGGTTAAAAGGTCGACAACATACTTGAAAAATTCGATATGTCCTCCCTGGTAACTCGATATGGCCACCCCCTGAACGTCCTCCTGGATAGCGGCATCCACGATTTCGCGGACCGATCGGTTATGGCCAAGATGGATAACCTCCACACCGCTGTCCTGGAGAATTCTGCGCATGATATTGATGGAAGCGTCATGCCCGTCAAAAAGGGAGGTCGCCGTAACGACGCGGATGTGGTGTTCAGGCTTGTATACGTCAACTTGAACGTTCATGCTCCCTCCTATGTTGATTTTGAATCGTATATTTTGGATGCAGACATCCATTATCCAGTGATCAGTGATCGGTAGTCCAGTGATCAGTAATCAGTGACCAGTCATCGGTGATCAGTAATCAGTGCCCAGTGATCAGTAATCAGTATCAAGTATCCAGTATCCCCGATAAATCGGGATTTCCGCTACGCTCCAACAAGCATCCAGTATCATTCATCCTGTATCCTGTATCGGATATCCTGTCTCACCTTGACAGTCCAAGTAAAAATTCGGTTTGAAGCTCGATATAATCCTCGATGCTGTAATGGCGAGCGAGAAACCAGCGTCGAAACGTCCACATGTGTCCAAGGACGGAAATATTATGGGCGAGAAGTTCTATGGTTCGTTCGCTCAAATAGGGCGAATCGCCGGTGGAAACAAGATGCGCCAGTACTTCTACAAAAATACCGGTGATACGGACCTCGCTTTCAAGCACCTTTTTGCGCCATTGCGGCGGCAGTGATTGGGTTTCCTGATAGATCAGCAGTATATGATCACTCATCTGGTGGCAAACTAAAAAATATTCGCGAATCACTTCAGCCAGAGAATTTCTGCCCCCGGCAGCGCGTGTCATGGCTGCGGAGACACCGCTCTCAACCTCGGCATGAATGGCATCACAAACCAGATACAGGATGTCCTCTTTGGACGTGATATACTCATATAATGAACCAATGGAGAATCCTGCCGCCGCGGCAATCTGCCTGGTCGTTGTCTTGTGAAATCCTTGCTTGATAAACAGTTGAACCGCAGCATCCACAATTTGACGATGTCGACGCTTGACAAGATCCGGATTTTTGATCTGAGTGGCTATATCTTTTGTTCGGCCCAGTGATTCCATCACTGCTCTCCTCGCATGTTTTCTGAAATTTTGGCGCTCAATCCTGACCGAGCGCTCGCTCAGTTTTAATAGCATCAATCGGATACCTTGTCAAGTTTTTACCTGATACGCACCGGTTGAGAGATCAAACGGAGCTAAATTGATTGTTTTAAAATATATCCTTATATATCAAACAAATGTATTTACAATATTTTTTGATATTATAAAAATATTGACAAATCAGACCGCGGCGAGTAGAAATGGGAGGGTTGTGACCGAGCGCTTGCTCATATTCGTGAGGCAAGGTGGCCCTACTCTATTTTGTATCAATTTTCATCCTTTCGCAAATTGTGGTATAATCTTTTAGTAAAGGTTAACAAAAATACAACCCTGCCTGTCCCGCCGTGTTCCCGCGCCATAGCATTGCGAAGGCGGGAGCCCGGCGAAGGCGGAAGCTTCTGAACCTTGAACGTGTGAACGCCTATTATTGGTGATCTAAAAACACATAAACAAGGAGTGTGATCTATGGATAAAAACTTGATTCTTATAGAAATAAAAGATATGATTGGGATCATTACCCTGAATCGACCCGAGAAAATGAATACCTTTAATGTGCCCTTTGCCAGGGCGCTCAATGACACCTTGCAGGATTTGGACCAGGACAAGGAGGTTCGCGTCATTGTCATTCAGGCGGCCGGCAAACATTTTTCAACCGGCATCTCGCTTCCGGGGTTCAAAGGCAAAAGCGCCCAGGAACTCAGGGAGTTTTTGCTGTTAATGGATGAGTTCTACCACACTATCCCCCGCATGCAAAAACCGGTTATTGCTTCTGTAAAAGGCGTTGCCGCCGCCAATGGCGCCGGTCTTGTGTTTGCCTGCGATCTGGCGGTAGCTGCAGAGAATGCACGGTTTGGTACGACCGCAATCAACGTTGGCTTGATCTGCCTGGGTCCGGCTGTCCCCCTGGCACGTCTGACCGGACGCAAGAAAACCCTGGAGATGGTCCTGACCGGAGACATTATCTCTGCTCAAGAGGCAGAAAGACTCGGTCTGATAAACAAGGTCGTTCCGCCGGAAGAACTTGAAGCGGCGACCATGGAGCTTGCCGCCAAAATTGCAAAAAAGAGCCCTCAAGCCGTCCAGACCGGAAAGGCCGGTATCTATAGAATGTCCGAAATACCTTACCACCAGGCTCTGGACTATATGGATGAAATGTTTGCTTCGCTCAGCGCTACCGAAGACGCCCTGGAAGGGATTGACGCCTTTATGGAAAAACGGGAACCGGTCTGGAAGAATCGATAACTGATTCACGATATATTTAATAAGGAGAGCAGAATTGGATTTCGATTTGACCAAAGAACAGGAAATGATTCGCAAAGAGGTGCGAAAATTTGCCCAGAGCGAAATAGCCCCCGTAGCTCTCGAACTTGATGAGAAAGAGGAGTTCTCTCCGCAGCTTACCGAAAAAATGGGAGAAATCGGTCTTTTCGGTATGTTTGTTTCCGAAGAATATGACGGCCAAGGCCTGGACTATCTGTCCTATATCATCGCTGTCGAGGAAATTGCCAGGGTGGACGGGTCTCAGGCGGCAACCATTGCCGCCGGCAACTCGCTGGGAATCGGTCCCATATACTATTTTGGCACCGAGGAACAGAAGCGGAAATATCTTCCCAAGCTTTGCAGCGGTGAAGCGCTTTGGGGCTTCGGTCTTACAGAGCCCACCGCCGGCAGTGATGCCGGAGGGAGTAAAACCACCGCCGTGCGTGACGGGAACGGATGGGTTCTGAACGGATCAAAAATCTTCATCACCAACGCTTCTTGTGAGCTTTCGTTGGGTGTTACCGTTCAGGCGGTTACCGGAACCCTCCCCAACGGCAGGCCGGAGTACACCTGTTTTCTCGTTGAGCACGGAATGCCCGGGTTCAAGGCTGTCCCCATGCACAAAAAAATGATGTGGCGGGCTTCGGATACCGCCGGGCTCTATTTCGATGATGTTAGAATTCCGCGGGAAAACATCCTTGGCCAAAAAGGGGACGGATTTCGCCAGATGCTCGCCACCCTTGACGGCGGCAGGCTTTCCATCGCCGCCATGGGAGTTGGCGGCGCCCAGGGAGCTTATGAGGCCGCCCTGAAATATGCTAAAAACAGAGTGCAGTTTGGACAACCCATCAGCAAATTCCAGGCTGTAGCTTTTAAGCTGGCCGATTGCGCCGTTGAAATCGAGTGCGCCCGCAACCTCCTCTACAAAGCTTGCTGGCTGAGGGATCAGAATCGACCCTTCGGAAAAGAAGCGGCCATGGCAAAGCTTTACAGCTCGGAAGTTATGGGCCGGGTGGTGAATCATGCCGTTCAGATCCACGGCGGATACGGTTTGATGAAGGAATACCACGTGGAGAGATTCTACCGCGATCAGAAACTTCTGGACATCGGCGAAGGGACCTCCGAGGTTCAGCGCATTGTAATATCACGTTATATCGGCTGTTGAGTATGAGTAAAGAATCCTGGCCAAGATGACCAGGCTTTGATTTCACCCCATAGGGGTGCCTATCTCAAATGGAGCAAATTAAATTCCAAATAACAAATATCAAATATCAAACAAATAACAATCGTTCGACCTAGAGGCTCTCGACAGGTGACCAAAAGGGAAAATCCCAAATAACAAACAAAAGAATAAAAAAATAGTTTTGGCCCTTGTTTGGAATTTGCTTGTCCGCCGTCTTTTTGGCGGGAGACTTGGAATTTGTGATTTATTTGAAATTTGCTTGCCCGCCGTCTTTTTGGCGGGGTGCTTGGAATTTGTGATTTTAAACACAAAACTCTAAGGTAGAGCCAGATATCTCTAACCTGGCCCGAAGGACCAGGTTTTTCAGGACTAAATAAAAACCTTCGTAAAGAGGCAAATATGAACGACCAAGTTCTTTTGGTAGAAGAAAAAGACGGTATAGCCGTGCTGACACTGAACCGTCCAGAGGTGATGAATTCCTTTAATTTTGCCATGCTGCATGCCCTTAAGGAGCAAATCGAAGCGCTGCAATTTAAAGCCGGCATTCGGGTGGTCATCATTACCGGCTCCGGACAAAAAGCTTTCTGTGCCGGTGCGGATTTAAAAGAACGCACCACGATGAATGAGCTGCAAGTCAAGGATTTTATATTGACTATCCGAAACCTTTTTACAGCCATCGAATCTTTGAACAAGCCGGTGATTGCAGCCGTCAACGGCATCGCACTAGGTGGCGGAACAGAACTTGCGCTGGCCTGTGATATTCGCATCGCTGCCATGCATGCTACCATGGGCCTTACTGAAACCCGCCTGGCCATCATCCCCGGCGCCGGCGGAACCCAGAGACTTCCGCGGCTCATTGGACGCGGAAAAGCCAAAGAACTGATCTTTACCGGACGCCGTGTGGACGCACATGAAGCGCTGCAGATCGGCCTTGCAAATCAAGTTTACGAACCAGAGGCCCTCATGGACGCATGCCTTAAAATGGCCGCCATGATATGTGAAACCGGTCCCATCGCCATTGAGCAGGCCAAGTACGCCATAAATTACGGACTTGAGACAGATCTTCACGCCGGCCTCGAAATCGAATCAAAGGCTTACTGGGTAACCGTCCCAACCGAAGACCGCCTCGAAGGCCTGGCTGCTTTTCAGGAAAAACGCAAACCGGTATATAAGGGGAAGTGAGGCTGATGATTGATGACTGTTGATTGATGATTGATGACTGATGATTGATGACTGTTGATTGATGAGTGATGATTGATGACTGATGATTGATAACTGATCACTG
>JAQYVG010000084.1:0-273 GCA_030145595.1 Desulfobacterales bacterium
AACGATGCTCAGGTAGGTGGGCCAGCCCCACAGGGCCGGGGCCTTGTTGCTGTTATTTAAAGAATGCTGGTTATTTAACTCGGTCATTTAAGATTATGAGAGCCGCCAAACTACTGCTATAGGAACGTTATTCTGACAAACGCTCTAGTGTGGAGTGTCGTCAATGTGCCCAGTGAAGACGCTGAGGCTGGTCGTCAGCTTCACCGTGAATTGGAAGTGCTAAAAAAAGAGCGTACGATGCATCGTAACCGGCTCAAGGGTTTGTTGATCCGG
>JAQYVG010000084.1:283-12233 GCA_030145595.1 Desulfobacterales bacterium
ACCGTGTCAGTCTGTTTATGCCATATTATCATATTTTTTCATTCAACGAGTATTTTTAGGTCATCAGCACATTTTTTAACAATTTCTTCAGTAATCATTTTTGTTTCTGAAACATAACCTGTCAATAGCGCCCGATCACAAATGATATTGATCAATCGGGGGTGGCCTTTGGAAAATGAAAAGATTTCATGATTAGCCTCAGAACTGAAAATTTCAGTTTTGGACCCCGCAACGCTGAGCCGATGTTTGATGTATTCTTGTGTTTCGAGTTCCGTCAAGGGTTCAAGCGTATAGTGCACTGTTAGTCGTTGCCGCAATGCTTTGTTTTTTTCATCCTTTATAATGTCAATGACTTCATTCTGTCCGACCAAAAACACATTTATTAACTTAGTATACGATCTCTCGATGTTTGATAAAAGACGAATTTGTTCCATGAGTTCCTGATTTAATCTGTGAGCCTCATCTATTATCAATAATACCTGTTTCTTCCCTGAGTATGTGGTTTGCAAAAAGTGTTCGAATTGGATTAGAAAATCGGCTTTGGTATTTGAATCTAATTCGATATTAAATTGTTTGGTAACTAATTGGAAAAAATCATGAATACTGAGGTCAGGATCCGGAATTGCAGCTATAATTGTATCAATATCATTGTCGATCATAAAATAATTAATCAATGAAGTTTTTCCAGTCCCGATATCGCCATCGATTAAAATGAATGCTTTATTTTCTTGAATGCCGTATTTTAGAGATGCAAGCGCTTCTTTGTGTTTATCACTGAGCCAGAAAAACTGTGGATCCGGGCTTTCCTCAAAAGGCTTTAATGTCAGATTATAATGAGAAAGATACATAGGAATACTTAACTCCCTAAATTTATTTACCGAACAGTTCCATTTCTAACCGGATCTTTTTTGATACTTTTACAGATACCAAGTCTATATCACAGCGTTATGAAGAATACAAAGTACCACTCGCTGTTTATGCTGGCAATTTTTGAAACAAATGGTCGCAAAATGATAGCAGAAACGAAAAAAGAGGAAATGGCCCAAACCATAACCCCTTTATATTACTGGTAGGCACGGGGAGATTTGAACTCCCGACTTCTACCGTGTCAGGGTAGCGCTCTCCCCCTGAGCTACGTGCCTGCAATATGAAAAATCTGTTAGCACCTCTTTATCAAGCTGTCAAGCAAAATGCCTTAACCAGAAATTCTTATAACGATCCATATTTTTGTAAGGTGTTGAACATTCCTGCGACCAATTCTTGAGGTGCAAGATCGAACCCGCTTGTCAAGGATAGTTTAACCTAAATTGAGCGTTTCAAATTGCGCCAGAGAAACATAAACTCAATAATTTAGAAACTTTAAATTGTTTACGGAGACAATATAATGAAAACTAATTTTATTGCTATTCTGCTTAGCTTTAGTCTTTTTGGTTTTATGGCTGCGGAACTCGACGCCGCCCTTGTTATTCGAAAAGGCAAAAAAACGTATATTGAGGATCAAGACGGTGAACGCTGGGATGTTACCCAAGCCAAATCGCTCGGGTTCAAGCCTGAACGGTTTCAGTACGGCATTGGCAGAAACGCGTTCAGGCCTCTTGATGATTCGAGTTTAAGTGATGACAACTCGGCGGTTCTCCGGAACCCACGGGTTATCGGAATCACTGACGGCACCGAGGCAAGGGCCTATGCCATACCCAAGCTAAGGTATCACGAGATTGCCAACACCCGGATAGGAACGAAACCGGTCGCGGCAGGATATTGACCCCTTGTTAATCTGGCGGCTGTGTACAGCCGCGAAATAGATGGTCGACAATTGACGCTGGCCCCTTCCGGCTGGACTTATAAGAGCACATTTGTATTGTATGACAAAGAAACCGGAACGCTCTGGTACCCTTACAAAAAAGGGTTGATGGGTATTCAGGGAGAATATTTCAAAAGATGGCTCCCAAAGATTCCATCGGAAGATACCAAGTGGAAGGACTGGAAAAAAAGATATCCCGATTCAATGATATTGAAATAATAATATAAATTATTTTTGCCACAATTTGACAAAGATGTTAACGTTGCCAAAAGTCTTTTGTCTTTTGATGGAAGAGGGAGATTATCATGAGATTGGCGGCGGTTATAACCCTGCTCTCGGTTTTGATTCTGGCGGCTTGTGCGGCCCCCTATAAAGCCCCCGATCTGGGCGGTCTGTACAACAGTCTGGTTCAGAATGAGAGCCCCTACCGTAATCCGGTAATTCTTATCCCGGGACTACTCGGCTCCAAACTGATTGATCAGCAAACCGGTGAGGTCGCCTGGGGTACCTTCGGTGTGGGGAATCTAAGCTCTAAAACAGCTTCGGTTACCGCCGGCATTGCACTTCCCATGAGCAAAGGGCAAAAGTTGAGCGCTTTGCGGGATAACCTTGTCCCGGCAGGTGCTCTTGACCGGGTAGTTGTTAATTTTTTGGGATACCCGTTGCAGCAAAATACCTACGCACACATTCTGGGTGTGCTGGGCATTGGCGGGTATCGCGACCAGGACCTTGCTGAAGCCGGTGTCATCGATTATGGCAACCGCCATTTTACCTGCTTTCAATTTGATTATGATTGGCGGCGTGATTTAGTTGAAAGCGCCAGAGCGCTCGACCGGTTTATTAAGGAAAAGCGCAGGTACGTCCAGCAAGAAATTGAAAAACGATTCGGCATTAAAAACCATAATGTAAAATTTGACCTTGTGGCCCATTCCATGGGCGGCCTCGTGGCCCGGTACTACCTGCGATACGGTGCAAATGACCTGGGTTCAGACGGCAGCCTGCCTAAGCTTACATGGGACGGCAGCCGGCATGTGGATCACCTGGTTCTCATCGGCACACCGAATGCAGGCTCGATTGATGCCCTGATGAGTCTGTTCAACGGATATCGTCCCGCCTTTTTACTGCCGCATTATCCACCGGCAGTGCTGGGTACGATGCCGTCAACATATCAACTCCTCCCCCGAAGCCGCCACCACACGCTTGTGGATGAAAAAGGGAGTCCTGTATCTGACATATTTGCACCCGAACTGTGGGAGGAGAAGCGCTGGGGCCTGGCCGATCCCGGACAGGATCATATCCTTAAAATCCTGCTGCCGGGGGTCGATAACCCTGAAAAGCGCCGGCAGATTGCCCTGGACCATTTACGCAAATCCCTGCATCGCGCCAAACAGTTTGCCGCGGCCCTGGACGTTCCGGCCCAGCCGCCGGAATCTCTTCATTTCTTCCTGGTAGCCGGAGACTCCGAGAATACAGATCAAACCGTTCAGTTTGATTCAGGGGGAAGGTTGACAATCATAGAGAAAGGTCCCGGCGACGGAGTGGTGCTGCGAAAAAGTGCTCTCATGGACGAACGCCGCGAAGATACCTTGACCTCCCGGCTGATCTCTCCGATAAAATGGAGTCAGGTACTTTTTCTGTTTTCAGATCACCTCGACCTTACACGGAGTCCGGCGTTTACAGACAACCTTTTATATTTTCTAATGGAGAGCCAAAGAGATTAGCCCGTATTTCTCATGAAGAATTTATTTTGTAAGGATTTGAAAATTTAGACGACAAAAAAGAAAAATAGAGCTTATATTTGACAAAAAAGGCCTAAAGAAAGGATAAACTTAAAATGGAAACATATTACAAACCGGAAGACTTGCTAAAATTTGAAGAGATCGGAAAAGAAGTGCCGGAGCTGGCTAAAAAGTTTTTTGAGTATTACGGTGCCGTGTTTGCCGAAGGCGAACTCACGGAAAGAGAGAAGGCGCTTATTGCCCTGGCCGTGGCGCATGCCGTACAGTGCCCCTATTGCATTGATGCCTTTACGCAGGCCTGCCTCGAAAAGGGTTCCAATGCAGCCGAGATGACTGAAGCGGTCCACGTTGTAACGGCCATACGCGGCGGTGCATCGCTTGTGCACGGCATTCAGATGCGCAATATTGCTGATAAGTTGTCCATGTAAAACATGCGGAGTAAAAATGTATAGCGAGCAAGTATCACATGAAGAGGTAAATATTTTATCACCGGAACCCGCTACTTTAATGCCTTTCAGTCTGGCTCTCTCCCGTCACGGGCTTAAGTTGAATAGGGCAACAACCCATACCTTGCAGGTTAATGTAGGTTTCTTGTGTAACCAGACCTGCCGGCATTGCCACTTGAGCGCCGGTCCCGGCCGTAAGGAGAATATGGAACCAGGGATCGTAAGCGAAGTGGTGTCATATGCCCGGCGCAGTAGTTTTGAAACCATAGACATCACCGGCGGAGCCCCGGAAATGAACCCCGGCATCGGTGCATTGATTGAAGGCGTGTTCCCTCTGGCGCCCAGGATTATGCTGCGCTCGAATCTGTCGGCCTTAAATGACGGTAAAAGAGATCAATTGCTTAAGATGTTGAAAGCATACCGCGTTGTCGTCGTGGCGTCTTTTCCATCTTTAAATGAATTCCAGTTCAACTCACAGCGGGGCGACGGGATCTTTCAAAATAGTATTGCGGCCCTTAAAAAACTGAACGCCATAGGATACGGGCACGACGGGTCCGGCCTGGAACTCAACCTGGTATCCAACCCTACGGGGGCCTTTGTGCCCCCCTCACAGGCCGAGACGGAAAAGAGGTTTCGCAAAATTTTAAAGAAAAAATGGGGTATTGTCTTCAACAACATTTTTAATTTTGCCAATACGCCCCTGGGAAGGTTCCGTCAGTGGCTTGTAAAGTCAGGCAACTTTTCCGCATATATGGAGAAACTCTCCGCTGGTTTCAACCCCTGCGCTATTGAAGGTCTGATGTGCCGCAGCCTGGTTTCAGTTGCCTGGGACGGATACCTTTACGATTGTGATTTCAATATTGCCGGAGGTCTTTTCATGGGAGGGCGCAAAATGCATGTATCTGAAATGCCGGGCCCTCCGGAGCCGGACAGCCATATTGCTACAGGGGATCACTGCTATACCTGCACCGCAGGCGCAGGATTTACCTGAGGCGGTTCAATTAATACCTGAGTTCAGGTTGTTTCCATCCATAAATGGCTATTTTTCCGATGAGCGGCGTCATTATCGGGGATGTTCCATCCTGGCGCGCTGACCAGATGCCTTACGGGGGCGTAAAAGATAGTGGTATGGGGCGCGAGGGCATCCGTTTTGCCATGGAAGATTTAACCGAAATCCGCTTGATGGTAATAAGAAGTCTTCCTGTTTAGCTTTCTTTTTTTAGACCCCGGTTAAATAGGCTTCGCCCCGGTGAAATGGCTTCAAGATTTCACTGGGCAGGCATTTAACTGGGCAAGCAGGATCTACCCGTCTTCGCTAAAGCTTCAGGCTACGCCTCCGGCTACGACCCGACAAGACGCCGCGGCAAGGCATGATTTTCAGCCCCAGTTAAATCCCCCTGCGGGGGGTCTGCTACGCAGAATTAAACGGGGTAAAGATTTACTTAAGGAGAATATTATGGCAAATTATGATTTTGATATCGGTGTTATCGGCGGCGGTGCGGCAGGTTTGACCATTACATCCGGCGCGGCTCAACTGGGTGCCAAAACACTGCTTGTAGAGAAGGAGAAGAAACTTGGCGGCGACTGTCTGCATTTCGGATGCGTTCCCAGCAAAACTCTCATAAAAACAGCAAATGTATATCATATGATGAAAAACGCAAAACAGTTCGGGCTTCCCCCAGTCGAGCTGCCGCCGGTCGATTTTAAGCAAGTGTCAAAAAGGATTAAATCGGTTATCGACATCATTCAGAAACACGATTCTGAGGAAAGATTCTGCAGCCTGGGGGCCAGGGTGGAATTTGGGGAACCCAAGTTTTCCGACGAGCACACCATCCATTTAAACGGTAAGTCTTACTCTGCCAAGAACTGGGTCATCGCGACGGGATCTTCGCCTGGTACTCCTCCAATCAATGGCCTGGATAACACCCCTTTTATCACCAACAAGGAGATCTTTTATCTGGATCACCTACCAAGATCCATGATCGTTTTAGGCGGCGGCCCCATAGGAATTGAAATGGCACAGGCGTTTTGCCGTTTGGGAACCAAGGTATTTGTTGTTAATCGCGGTAATCAGATCCTGGGCAAAGAGGACCGGGACATGGCCGATGAAGTCATGCAGATCATGCGTTCGGAAGGCGTTGTCTTCCACTTGGATGCGTCGATTGAAGCTACCAAAGACCTGGGTTCTGAAAAAGAGGTGCTTATAACGGATAATCAGGGGGAAACCGTTAGCTTGCGGGCGGAGACAATTCTGGTTGCCCTGGGAAGGGCCGCCAATACCGGCGGTATGGGCTTGGCCGACATCGGCCTTGAGATCGACCAAAGGGGCATTAAGGTGGACCGCCGGCTTAGAACCAATCACAAACATATTTATGCTGCCGGTGATGTGAATGGAGGTTTTCAGTTCACCCATGCCGCCGGCTACGAGGGCGGCATTGTTGTCAGCAATGCGATTTTTCACCTGCCCCGCAAGACCGATTATACCTTCCTGCCGTGGTGTACCTATACCGCTCCCGAACTGGCCAGCATTGGAATGAATGAGAAAGCGGCGCAGGCGGCCGGCATCGATTATACTGTCTGGAGCGAGCATTTCAAGGACAATGACCGCAGCCTGGCCGAAGGAGATAAGACCGGAAAGATCAAAATGATTCTCGATGAAAAAGAAAAGCCCATCGGTGTTCAGATATTAGGACCCCATGCCGGAGATTTAATGGGTGAGTGGGTGGCGGTGCTCAACGGAAAAGTAAAGTTGTCTACCCTGGCGTCCGCGGTTCATCCGTATCCGACGATAGCTGAGATCAATAAACGCGTTGCGGGAACGTTCTTCTCTCCAAAAATATTCTCAGACAAGATTAAAAAAGGCCTTAAGTTTTTTTTCAATTTGAAGGGCAGGGCCTGCAATCCGGAAACTTGAAACGAGATCATCAAAGTTGATACAAGAAATGGATAGAGATGGGATAATCGTGACGGGAAAAATTGAAATCATTACCATTTCCGATGCCGTTCGATTGGCGGAAAAGGGTGCAGAATTAATGCACACTGCCGCTAAAAAAGCTGTTGCCCGTAAGGACAGCTTTGCTGTCGCCGTTTCCGGGGGATCCACACCAAGGGCCATGCACAGGCTCTTGTCTCAAGAACCTTATCTTTCGGACATGCCCTGGCAGAAAACGCATTTTTTCTGGGTGGACGAACGCATGGTGCCCTTTGATCATCCTGACAGCAATTACGGCGCGGCCCAAAAGGATCTTATGAGCATGATCCCGATACCTGCGGATCAGGTTCACCCTATGCCCGCAATGATGCGGCCTGAAGAGGGCGCCGATTTGTATCAGGCCAAACTCAAAACCTTTTTCCAAGATTTGGGAAGCCTTGATCCGGTCTTTGACCTGATAATTTTAGGGATTGGTACAGACGGACATACCGCCTCTTTGTTCCCCGGTCAGCCTGCAAATCAGGAGGCGGATCGCTGGGTTCTGAGCGTGAAGGGGGGGCAACCGGATGTTTTTCGACTTACCCTTACTTATGCTGTTTTAAACAGTGCAAGGCACATTCTGTTCCTGGTTTCCGGCGATGCCAAGGCCGCGGTAGTTAAAACCCTGATAGAAGATCGTCATGCACAGTTGCCGGCTGCAAAAATTCAGCCTCTAAACGGAAAAATGACGTGGCTTCTGGACCAGAAAGCAGCGTCCCTGCTATCAGAAGAAACAGTCGCTGACAATCTTTATACGGAAAAAAAAGGATAAAACCATGTCGAAAAATACCTCCCATGAAAAACGTGATGGAATGTTATCCGCAAAAATGAGCTGTTCCTGCAGTCTCGGGAAGTTCCAGGATGATGTGGATCGTGCCCTGCAACAAATCAAGGACAACAACATCCTGAGTCGTATCTGGTCCCATGACCATACCGTCTGGAAGGATGACCCGGCGGAAATCAGCAATCGGCTGGGCTGGCTCCACAGTCCGGACAAAATGGCTGATGCCGTAGATCAAATCACTGCTTTTGTCGAGGAAGTCCGTGCGGCAGGCTATACCCATGCGTTGCTGCTGGGAATGGGCGGCTCCAGCCTGGCACCGGAAGTTCTGCGTTGCACGTTTGGAGTAAAAGACGGTTATTTGGACCTGGCTGTCTTGGACAGCACCGATCCCGGTGCGGTTTTAGAGAAAATGGAGGAGCTTGATGTATCTAAAACCCTTTATATTGTCTCCACCAAATCAGGCGGCACGGTCGAAACAGCTTCATTCATGAAGTTTTTTTACAATGAGGCGCTGAAACGGGTGGGCGCCGATAAGGCCGGTGAACACTTTATAGCCATCACAGATCCCGGGAGTGCTCTGGAAGCCACGGCCAAAGAGTTAAAATTCAAAAAAGTTTTTTTAAATGATCCCAATATAGGGGGGCGCTATTCGGCCTTATCATACTTCGGGCTGGTGCCGGCCGCCCTTATTGGAATGGATCTTGCGTTGATGCTGGAAAGAGCTGCTGTTATGGCCCAAAATACGGCAAGCTGCAATGGTACTGCCAGCACTGATAATAGCGCCGCCCTGCTGGGTGCCGCCATGGGAGCACTGGCCATCGCCGGACGGGATAAGGTAACGCTTATCATTTCGCCGCCTGTTTCATATTTTGGGGCTTGGGTGGAGCAGTTAATTGCCGAAAGTACAGGCAAGGAAGGTAAGGGTATTTTGCCTGTAAGCGACGAAACCGTAGGCTCACCTGATAAATATGGCCATGATCGTTTGTTTATATACTTGCGCCTTACCGGTGATGACACTTACGATGCAAGCGTGCAGGTGCTAAGAGATGCCGGCCGGCCGGTAGTCCAATTGAATTTGAGCGATCAATATGATCTGTGCGGTGAATTTTTCCGCTGGGAGATGGCCACCGTGATTGCGGGAATGTGCCTGGGGATTAACCCCTTTGATCAGCCCAATGTGGAATCCGCCAAGGTGTTGGCACGCGAAATGGTTGCGGCCTACCATATGGAGGGCAAACTGCCCCGGCTGACGCCCGATTTTCAATCAGAGGGAATCAGTGTTTACTCGGATCTTACTGCAAACAGTATTGCTCAGGTTTTTACAAAATTTCTATCTCTGGCCCAACCTGGCGAAGATGAAGCTGCAGGGCGGAGTTATGTTGCTATTCAGGCCTATATAATGCCACATCCGGAAACCGATGCGGCTTTAAAGAAATTGCAAACGAAAATTCAACAGCACTACCGCCTGGCGGTTACGGTTGGATACGGTCCGCGTTTTCTGCACTCAACCGGCCAACTCCACAAAGGAGATGGAGGCAACGGTTTGTTTATTCAACTCACCACCGACCTGCAAAAAGATCTGCCTATTCCGGATCAGGCCGGAGGCAGCACCTCTTCCATCACCTTTGGAGTTTTGAAAAACGCCCAGGCGCTTGGTGATCGCCAGGCATTGCTGGATGCCGGGCGCCAAGTGATTCGCTTCCGCCTGGGCAGTGATATTGCAGGGGCTTTAAGAAAATTAGCGGCAGTTTTTTAGCCTCGAACTCTTTACCAACCTGATGTATTCATTTGCTGAGGTACAGGGATTTTCGGTCAAGCCACCTTCCAGTGCATTTTGCCGAAAAACAGAGGAAGTTCAGCGGCACATACAGGGCCGACAATCGCAGA
Organism: Desulfobacterales bacterium; assembly: GCA_030145595.1. Classification (GTDB taxonomy): domain Bacteria; phylum Desulfobacterota; class Desulfobacteria; order Desulfobacterales; family UBA11574; genus Desulfatibia_A. The sequence goes on from JAQYVG010000084.1 coordinate 9,912, forward strand.
TCGGCCGCTTGTCCGGACCAGGTTATCGTGTATTGGTGCCGCAAGGCCCGGCAGGAAAAGGGTTGAACTCGGAGCAATTTGATCCGCTTTTTCGCGGATGAGCATCTGCACAACCCGTTCAGCCGTAAAGGTTTCGTAAACCATGGCCATGTCCACGGTATGACCGTCTGTATCCACAACCAGATACCAGAACGGGCTCAATGTCGTGGAGAGTACCGCCGTGAGAACCTCATCTGTGAGCCGCGAATTGCCCGACACCAGGATCGGTGAATCCTGTGTGGGCTGGTTGATGGGGAAGAGCCCGGTGGGGCCGGTATGCGGGTGCTGGAGAACCTCCACTTCGGGCAGGATCTCATTGGGCCTTGCCGCCCAGAGCAGGGGGAGGAAACGCATCTTGGCCATCTTGCACTGTGAGGGTTTAAGCCGTCCGGCACGCAGGCTTTCTATAAACTCTGCCCGACTGTGAAACCCGCAGGCCCTGCAGTCGTCGGCAGAGACATATGGATCGATATGGATGCTTTTTTCGTAAAGGTCTGCCTGGATCATTGTTTTTTACTTCCTTTATTAAAGCAAACGCTCGACTTCAGAGGTTAAACGCTTCATAATATCTCCGGCTTTGCCCATGATAATATAGTCGCTGGTTTTGTGCGTTAAAGAAGTTTTTTCAAGATTGATTTCAATCACCTTTGCGCCCGCCTGTTTGGCAATTACAGGCATTAAGGCGGCAGGGTGAATCTCGGCTGATGTTCCGATGACCAGCATAATGGTGCAAGCGGAAGCAACCTGCTCGGAACGCAGCAGATGATGGGGGGGGATTATTTCTCCGAAAAAAACGCAATCAGGCTTGTAAATGCCGCCGCAACTGCAGCGCGGAGGAATTTTTGATATATCCAATTTGATTGTTTCAAATCTTTCATTACAGTTCAAACAACGCTGCCATGCAAAATTTCCATGGAACTCGATAACATCTGTGTTTCCCGCTGTCTGGTGGAGCCCGTCCACGTTTTGGGTAATAATAGTTGTTACTATCCCAAGTTCTTCTAAGCGCGCCAGACTTTTGTGAGCGTCATTAGGCCCGGCATTGTCAAGAATTTCTTTCATTTCCTTAATGAAAAAATTCCATACTTTCGCCGGGTCTTTCATAAAGGCGTCGATATGGGCAAATTCCAGGGGATCAATTTTCTCCCAGAGGCCCCCTGGCCCTCTGAATGGGGGAATGCCGCTTTCAACGGAGATTCCTGCTCCGGTCAGGGCAATGGCCTTTTTTGCGCCGACAAGATCTCGGGCGGCTTTTTGAATAAGATCATTCATTGCAGCTTCATGATGGGTAATTAGAAATTCGAGTCAAGGTGGATTATAGCAGAAGATAGCAAGAGACAACAATTATAAATTAAACACCATATCGCTGGTTACGCCAAAACATTCAAGGTTGCTCCCCTTTGCAGCGATACTTTGCTTGCACGTCTCCACAATTTCATCCATTTCCCGGTCAGTCCGATCCTGGTTTAAATGAAACAGACCCAATTGGCCGACTCCGGCTTTAAGGGCAAGCTTAAGAGTACTGGTAAATGCAGAGTGTCCCCATTTGATGTTGGTTTTATACTCTGCGGGAGTGTATTCGGCATCGTGAACCAAAAGATCCGCTCCTTGGGAAAATTCCAGATAATCTTTAAATGTTAAACCGCCGGGATGAACGAAATCGAGTTCATTGTCGGTAAGAAAAACAAAGCATTTGCCTTCTTCAGTAAACTTGTACCCACTGCCGTTATTAGGATGGCTGATGCGGATCGGTTCTACGGTTACAGAACCGATTTCAAATGTAGCGGGGCATGCATCCAGATATTCGATTTGGGCTTTTATATCATCATATTTTACCGGAAAGTTCGGCGGGGACATGACTTTGGAAAGTATGGTTTCCACAAAATCACTGTCAAACGGGCATCTGTGCATTAAAAGCTGGGACCGGGTAAAATAGAGCGGCCTGAAAAATGGAAACCCCATTAAATGATCCCAGTGGGCATGAGTGAAGATGAAATTATACTTATAGAGATTTTCCTCAATCAACTGGTTGCCAAGCCTGCGGATTCCGGTTCCAGCATCGACGATAATGATATCGCCGCTTTTTGTCCTGATTTCAATGCAGGTGGTATCACCTCCGTATTTAAGATAATGCTTGCCTGAAACAGGAATGGAGCCTCTAGATCCCCAACATCGGATGTACATGTATGACCTTTTGCAATAATTAACTAGTTTCCATCCATAAATGGCTATTTTTCCGATGAGCGGCGTTCTCCGCGGGTTTCCGCCCTCGACGTACTAAAG
>JAQYVG010000085.1 GCA_030145595.1 Desulfobacterales bacterium
TTAGTACGTCGAGGGCGGAAACCCGCGGAGAACGCCGCTCATCGGAAAAATAGCCATTTATGGATGGAAACTAATTAGAAACGATCGATCAACTTATCAATCAAATAAGTACTCTCCCGCATAGCCTGCTCGCTAAAAGAGCCGAACCAGTCTGCGATTTTTTTAAACTCAGCGCAAAACATCTCTTTATCACCCTTTTCGATCATGGAAAGATTTTCTGCCATGGAGGCCAGATAGTCTTTCAGCAGGACGCGCCGCTGAGGAGAAGCGAATATGATTTCAGAGTACAACAAGGGGTCTTGGGCGAAAAGCCGTCCCACCATGCCCAGCTCAAGACGATAAATGGGACTGGAAAATTCGAGCGTGCGAGTCAGATCGATATTACGGCGGTACAAAAACTGACCAAACGCGAAAGTTGCAAAATGCCGCAGCGTTTGAACGATGGCCATAATATCATCATGCTCTTTGGCATTTACTTCCAGGGGAATGCAACCCCAAAGGCTGAACTGGTCGATCAGCCATTGGCAATCCTGGTGATCCCTGCCGGGAGTGACCACAACGATCTGTTTGTCCATGGTTGAAGTGGCCGGGCCAAATAGTGGATGCAAACCGATAACCGGTCCTTGATGAGCTTTAAGCATGGCAGTTAAAGGCGGTTGCTTGATACTGGTAACATCAGCCAAAACACAATCAGCGGGCAGATGCGGACCAAGTTTCAGGGCCACTGCGCCGGTTACCTCGATGGGCACACTGATTATCGCCAGTTTAATGCCGGCGCACAGTTTGCCGACATGCGGCCAGTCGTCTTGATCCAGAAGGCGTACTTTGTAACCGGCATCGGAAAACCATCGCTGAAAATATTGTCCCATGCTCCCCCGGCCGCCGACGAGAAGAACGGTTGCATCGTCACGGACACCTTTTTTAGCCATTCGAGCTGTTTGTTCTGCCCGGGATTGGCGCAGGATAAGCCGGTAAAGCTCTTCAACGTAATCCGGGTCGAGTCCGGCATCATCTCCCTGAATACGCCTGTCGGAGATCAGGTTTTCTTCCCGCGCCGGATGGTAGACTGGAATATTATATGCTTTTTTCAGGGATAATACACTCTGGACCTCAAGTTGACGTTTTGCAAGCAGAGTGACGATTTGACGATCAATGTTATCGATTTGCAGTCGTAAATCTTCAAGTTTTTGCTCGGTATCACGGCCTGCTTTATTTTCTGCCGACAACCGGGATGTTTGCTTTGAATGATCAGTCTTCATTATACTTCCAGTTTCAAAGGTCTCTTAATGGTGTTGAGATTTAGCGTTTTGCTTGATTATATACTGATATATCAACCTGTTAGAGGTAAATCGCGCAACTTCTCACAAGTGTGGGTGATCATTGTAGATATCATATTCATTGAGTATTTGGCAAGGGTCAGCCTGAATATTTAAATTCCATTTTTGAAAATCAAGATGTCTGGTGCAGGTTGATCTTGCCTTTGTTGTCAAATCAGAGTAAATACTGTGGACTTATATGGACTTTCACGAACAATGTGCTTAGAAATGAAATTAACAAGACCAATCGCCATAATATTGCTGCTGCTGCAGATCGTTATTGGGGGCTGTCTGCCCAAAACAACTGTTTCAACTGTTCCCGTAGAGGCCGGCCCCGGATGGGAACTCTTTTCAAAGGCTGAAAAATTGTTTCAGGCAAAGTCTTACCAGGAAGCCCGTGAGGCCTATAATGAATACATTGCCCGGTTTCCGGACGGGACACTGGCCGCCGGTGCTTATTTAAAAATAGGGGCTATCCATGCGGCTCTTGGCAGTAACTCAAAGGCGCGTGATGTTTACCAACTACTGATTGCCGAATATCCGGGCAGTCCAGTTGCCCAGGATGCCCGGGTGGGAATCCTGATCAGCTATTACAACGAAGGCATGTATTCAGTGGTTATCGAGCAGGCGGCCGACTTTCTCAAAGGAACTGTTACCAGAGCACCTTATTTCAGGACGCATCAACTTTTGGGGGATACTTATTTAGCCATGGGCTCCCCGGTTGATGCCGTAACTAACTATGTCTTGGCATATAAAAAAGCAAAGGATTCAGAAAAAAAGGGTGTTATTTCCCGGCTCGAGGAGGCTCTTGCCCAGCTTGATTCAGAAGAGTTCGTCTTTCTTCTAAACCGCACGGATGATGGGTTTCCGGCCGGTTACCTCCTGTACCAGCTAGGGCTCAACCACCTGGAAGAAGAAGATTACGATGATGCTGAAAGAGTGCTGTCAATCTTTATCGAAAATTTCCCAGGGCATGAGAAAAGCCAACAGGCTCAAATTCTGCTTGAAACGATCAGCATAGAGTCCGTCTATAGCCGTTACACCATAGGATGTTTGCTGCCTTTTAGCGGCCGTTACGGAGCATATGGCTACCGGGCACTCAAAGGAGTTGAACTCGCTCTGAAACGTTTCAGTTCCCAAAATGTCGACCATGCGATCAAGATAATCTTTAAAGACACAGGGTCTGATCCTGATAAAGCCGCTGAAGCTGTAAAAGAACTGTTCAAAGAGAATGTCGCCGCCATTATCGGTCCGCTGGTTACAGCCGAAACCGCTGGTGTAGAGGCTCAACACAGCAGGATCCCCATCATCACTTTAACCCAAAAAGAAGATATTACTCAGATCGGCGACTATGTCTTCAGAAATTTTTTCACCCCCGCAATGCAGGTAAAAACCATTTTATCTTTTGCCGTTGAATCGCTCGGGCTGCAACGTTTTGCAATCCTTTATCCTGACGAAAATTATGGAAAGACCTTTATGAATTTATTCTGGGATGAAGTGCTTGCCTATGGAGGCAAAATTGTCGGCGTTGAATCATACAACTCGGCACATACTGATTTTGCCGATCCCATCAAAAAACTCGTGGGGCTTTATTATGAAGTACCTGAGGATCTTCAAGCCGAGATGAATCGGGCATATGAGGATGAAAATAATCTGGACCTGATCGATAGTTTTATCGATATGGCCTTACAGTTTGCATTCGATACCAATGATAATGACCAAGCGGAAGAACCAGCGGAAGAACCAGCTCAAGAGCCGGCTGATGAAGAAACAAAAGAGACTGATCAGAAAGATGAAGAGGAAAAAGAACCTGAACCCATTATTGACTTTGATGCCGTTTTCATCCCTGATGCACCCTCGAAGTCCGGACTAATTATACCTCAACTGGCATATTATGATGTTAAGGACACCTATCTTTTCGGCACCAATTTGTGGCATTCCGACAATCTGATCGAGATGTCGCGTCAATATGCTCAGGGTGCCATATTGACGGATGGTTTTTTTGCACAGAGCGCTTCAGCTAATGTAAAAGACTTTGTTAAAGATTTCCGAAAGACTTACGGGGAAAACCCGGGATTCATTGAGGCCATCGCCTTTGACACCGCTATGATTCTATTTGAAATGGTAAGCCGGCCTGAAATTCGATATAGAAGCGCGCTTAAAAAAGGACTCATGCAGCTTAACAACTACAAGGGGGTAACCGGTCTAACTTCATTTGACAGCAACGGAGAGGTAAATAAAAAATTGTTTCTTCTTCAAATTAAAGGCAAGGGTTTTGTCGAATTAGAACGGCACGAACCAGTAAGCAGTGAACGGTGACCAGCAAACAGTATGCAGTGATCAGTTATCAGTGAGTAGCAACCAGGAACGATTAACTATCAACCCGTAACTCGTAACCCGCAACCCGTAACTCGCAACCCGCAACCCGTAACTCGTAACCCGTAACTCGTAACCCGTAACCCGTAACTCGCAACCCGTAACCCGCAACCCGTAACTCGAAAACAGTAACTCAACCTGATGAACCTGGCCTATAGAGTATATAGCTTCCTTAGTTCTATCATTTTTATAGTCTTTTTTCCTCCATTCTGGTTATATACCCGCCTCAGCGGACGCTATAGCGCCAATTTGAACCAGCGTTTGGGACTATACTCTGACGAACTTGTAGAGAGCATTGCCGGATCGCCTCGAATCTGGATTCATGCTGTTTCAGTGGGAGAGGTAAGTGCCGCTATGGCCGTTATTGAATCTCTTTTTCTGCTGATGCCGGATTGCGCCGTCATCCTTTCAACCACGACAGAACATGGCCAGGCATTTGCCAAAGACAAACTGGGATCACGTGCTGTTTGCATATATGCACCGGTCGATTTTGTCATCTCTGTTCGCAACGCCTTGGCAGCTCTTGAGCCGGACGTTCTGGTCTGTCTGGAGACCGAAATATGGCCGAACTGGCTGCTTGAAGCCAAACGAATGCGGATAAAAACAGCCCTGGTTAACGGCAGAATTTCCGTGCGCTCCATAAAGGGATACTTAAAGATTCGGCCATTAATAAAGGCAACATTAAAACATATTAGCGCCTTTAGCATGATTCGCCAGGCTGATGCGCAGCGGATAGAAATGATGGGAGCACCACCAGCTAAAATCGAAATAAACGGGAATGCAAAATATGATCTGCTGCTTCAAAATACGGATACATCTGTCCAAACAAAAATGGAGAGGCTTTTTTGCTTGAAAGGAGGCCGGCCGGTTTTTGTGGCGGGAAGTACTCGCAGCTCGGAAGAAGAAATCGTTCTCGATGTTTATGAAAAAATTCTCCGCTCTGTACCCGAAACCCTGCTTATTATCGCCCCAAGGCATGTACAGCGGGCGCATCAAATTTCCACACTGGTTAAGGACCGGGGATTTTCATGCCAGTTCAAAACAGATCTAAACAGAAATGGTTTGCGGACGGCATCGATCGTAATCATTGACACCATTGGAGACCTGCAGGCCGTTTACAGTGTCGCTTCAGTCGTTTTTTGTGGCGGGAGTCTGGTCCCGCTGGGTGGGCAAAACGTTTTAGAAGCCGCCGCCTGGAGCAAACCGGTACTTTACGGTCCTTCAATGGAGGACTTCCTCGATGCCAAAGAGCTTCTCGATAAAACAGGCGGCGGCATCCAGGTAAAAGATGGGCGGGATCTGGCTGAAAAAGCTGTATATTATCTTACGAACCCGGATGCTGCTGATCGTATCGGAGCTTTGGCGAAAAAAGCGGTAATGTCAAACCATGGGGCTGCCGGCAAACACGCAGATGTAATCTATCGCCTCCTTAATCCGGATTTCTCATGAAAAACATCAAACAAAATTGCAAATAGAACATCATCAATAAAGTCTCATGGAGTTTTACAGATAGCTGACTTCACAGATCGAGCAAAATATAGAATAATAAAAAGCGCTTGGTGTTTTTCATGAGAAATCCGGATTGTTCCGAATTTCTCATTTTAATGAGCCCTGACCGGTGGCGCCCAGGACACTGAGCCACAATTTACCTTTGGGATTCACCTGCTTGCGCTTTCCTGCGGATGCACTCATAGGAAGATGTATAAAATGGTTGTTCCAGCGGCCCACAAGTAGTTTTGTCTTTCCAGCCATGCCGGCATGTACGGCGTCCCGCCCTAAAAAATTGCAGAATACACGATCATTGGCGTTTGCAGGCAGGCTCCTTATCGTATAGCTGGGGTCAATATACTTAATGGATATTTCCAACTTTTTGGACATAAAATATGATTCTATTTTATTTTTAAGAAAAACTCCGATATCCTTAAGTCTGACATTTCCGGACTCATCACGGTCAACGTCCCCGCTTTCGAAATATTTTTGGCCGGCCCCTTCTGCCGCAACAATCACAGCATGGCTTCTGAGCTTCAGACGTTCGGCAAGGGCACTGAACAATCCTTTGGGGCCTTCCAGGTCAAAATCGACTTCCGGAATCAGTACAAAATTTACTTCCTGCCGGGCAAGGGCGGCGGTCGCGGCGATAAAACCCGAATGCCTGCCCATCAGCTTGATCAGACCAATACCGTTGGGATAGGCCTCGGCTTCGTTATGGGCTCCCTGAATGGCCTTGGTGGCTACATCGACAGCGGTTTCGAAACCAAAAGATCTCGATACCAGGTAGATATCATTATCAATGGTTTTAGGGATGCCAATAATACTTATTTTTAGGCCCATTGCGGTGACGGCATCTGCTATTTTGGTCGCAGCCATAAGCGTCCCGTCTCCCCCGATCATAAAAAGGATGCCGATGTTCATCCTTTCCAGAGTGTCAACAACTTCGTCGATCGACTGAGGACCTCTTGAAGACCCGAGGATGGAACCGCCCATTTCGAGAATGTTGCCAACATTTTCGGGGTGAAGCTCCATGACATCGTGCCCATATTTCGGAATAAAGCCCTGCAGGCCGTACTTGAAGCCCAAAATGTTCTTGACACCGTAACCGTAGAACAGTTCCAGCACCATAGCTCGAATGATATCATTCAAACCGGGGCATAACCCGCCACATGTTACCAGGGCGCATCTTAACTTGCTGGGATCGAAATATATTTTTCTTCTGGGCCCGGCAAGTTCAAAAGAAGGAAAGTCTTTTCCTTTTTCAGCCAGCGTTATCAGGTCATCTAATTTTACATCGATTATAATCCTTTCGGAGTCATTTACAAAACTTCGGCTGAAAGCCCCTTTTTCCCCTCTTTGGATCGGTGATGGTATTTTGGCCTTACCGAGGATCGGTATCGTGGTGTCAAATTCTGCGTAATGCATAAAATCCTCTTAGCTTAGTTCCTTGGCTATGTAATCTATGTTTTTATGCCGAAGCTTTTTTAATTGCCACTAAGACACCAAGGCACGAAGAAAGAGTAATAATTTTATCCTTTGTGTCTTCGTGCCTTGGTGGCAAATAGTTTTTGGTTCCGGCTTGTCCGAGTTAGGTACCATTGAATTTAAACTCGCCTTTACCTAAAATGTCGTGCAGATGCAAAATTCCCAGAACCCTTCTATCAGAATCTGTTATGGGCAGTACGGTGATCTGGTATTTCTCCATCATATTCAGGGCATCGAAGGCAGGAGAACTCGGGCTGACCGTTCGTGGGTTTTTACTCATGACGTCTTCAATACTTTTCCCCGCAACCGATTCATTATTAACAAGAAAACGCCTTAAGTCACCATCGGTGATAATACCCACAAGGATATCATCAGAGCTGACAACAAAGGCGGCCCCTAATTCCAAGCGATTGATTTCCCGGATAGCACCTTCCAGGGAAGTCCCTTCAACAACCCGGGGTATGGATGTGCCGGTTAACATGATGTCTTTAACTTTGCTGGAAAGGCGCTGGCCGAGTGTACCGCCGGGATGTATCTTTTTAAAATCGCTGGTCTTAAAATGCTTCTTGTTTTGGAGAACCACTGCAAGAGCATCTCCCATGGCAAGGAGGGCGGTGGAACTGGCTGTGGGAGCCAGACCTAAAGGACATGCTTCCCGCTCGACACCGACATCAAGGACGATATCGCTGTTTTGGGCCAGGGTGGAATTTTTATCGCCTGTGAAAGCGACAATTTTACACCCGATTTTACGGACACTGGGGATAAGACTGCTGAGTTCATCGGTTTCACCGCTATTGGAAAGGGCCAGAAAAACATCCTCCTGGCCGACCACGCCAAGATCTCCATGCATGGCCTCGGCTGGATGCAAAAACATAGATCTTGTGCCGGTGCTGTTCAAAGTGGCGACGATTTTGCGGCCAACGATACCCGATTTGCCGATACCGCTGACGATTATACGGCCATTAGAATTATAAATAAGTTCAACCATTTTGGTAAAATTGTCATCAATGCGGTCAGCCATTTTCAAAATGCCTTCAGCTTCTATCTTGAGAACCTCAATTGCTTGTTTAATGGGCATGTATTTTTGTTCCTTAGTTGTAATTTTTTTGCTTTTTGTGGCAAACCTTTTCCTATTTTGCCACTAAGGCACCAAGGCACGAAGAAAAAATAACAAATATATCCTTTGTGTCTTGGTGTCTTTGTGGCAAATATTTTTGGTTCCGGCTTGTCCAGGTTAGGAATTCATCATATGTTAGCGATAAATTGTCAATTTAGCAATTAAAAATCAAATACTCTTTATACATAGAATTTTCCGTTAAGGCACTAAAAATTATTGTTGACAAGATAAAGGCGCATGGTTATATTCCCTAAAAAATTTTGCAACCTGTCATGCTGGGCCGGGAGCAGATGTCTCCGGGCCTTTTTTTTAGCGCGTCAATAATGAAAGAAAGGGGGTGGTTCCGATGGAGTGTACAACGATCAGAAAAGGTTTTGATTGCCCTTTTATGACTGCAAAGGGGTGTTCTTATAACGGCGGGATTTGCCATGAAATCGTAGAGAAATGTAATGGCTGCAATCGCGGTTCAGAATTTTCTGCCGGATGGTACTGTACGGCTTGTCCTGATCCTGCATTGAAGTGGAAAAACGGAGATTGCAACATTGCTTCTCATGTTACCAAAACTTCTACCGGCAGCAAAGTAAAAATTAATCCGCTCAAAGCTTCCAAAAGAGGCAACCGGTAACATAGTTTTTGATTTTAAGGTGAACCCCGCTCCACAATAGAGCGGGGTTTTTTTATCAATGGTCAATTCTCATTTTGCGATGCATCAGTTTTATCCCCATCCTAATTATTAAGAAAATCGCTATATTTTCAGGTCTTTCCCCTCAACGTTATTGTTTGTGTAAAACCGGATGCTTCACACTCGATTGCATGTGCAACGATTAAAGCACTAACGTGCTTTTCCCTTTGACCGCCGTCGGACAAATTCAAGTCGATGCATCAAAATATGAAGTTATTTTTAAGCGCGCCCTGAGATGTAAGAATAGTTGTTATGATTAGATTTTTTTGGTATAGTAAAACGTCTTACTATTCTTGGCAAGGTTGTTTATTGAGATGTTAATAGTACCATATGCGACATTAGTGTACACGGAGGTAAATACATGAATCCTATTGCGCAGGACCTCAACCGGATCATCGCACAGGGGAATCCTCATCTATTGGAAATGCTTTCGGAAGTGGGTAAAAATCTCTTTTTTCCCAAAGGCATTTTAAGCCAGAGCGCAGAAGCCAAGGAAAAAGCTTATAAGCTAAATGCAACCATAGGAATTGCCACAGAGCAGGGACGCACCATGCACTTTCCTTCTGTCATGGATGCCATTAACGGCATCCAGCCGGAAGCGTCTTTAACCTATGCACCATCTTTTGGCATCCCGGCTTTAAGAAAAGTATGGCAGGATAGTCTGGTTAAAAAGAATCCGTCGCTTGCAGATAAAAAATATAGCCTGCCGGTAGTTACATGCGGCATTACCCACGCTATCAGCATGTTTGCAGGTATATGGGCTGATCCCGGAGATATCATCATTTCACCGGACATGATGTGGGGCAACTATAACATGATTTTAAGTGTCAGAAAGGGTGTAACCATCAGTCATTTCCCAATCTTTTCTAAAGACGGCGGATATAATCTTTCGGCTTTTGAAAAGAAGCTCACCCTTGAGGCGCAAAGACATGCTAAAGTTATTGTCCTGCTGAATTTCCCGCACAACCCTACCGGTTATACTGTCAGCGCAGAAGAAGGCGGTCGCATCGCCGAGATTCTTGTGGAGACTGCCAAGGCCGGAACCAACGTCATAGCGGTTACGGACGATTCCTACTTCGGCCTCTTTTATGAAGACAACGCCTTGAAAGAATCCCTTTTTGCGCAGTTATGTGACCGGCACCCCAGGTTATTGGCCGTCAAACTGGACGGCGCCACCAAGGAGAATTTTGCCTGGGGATTAAGAATCGGTTTTATAACTTACGGAAGTAAAATCGAAGGTGATCCTTTGCCGGTATACGATGCCCTGGAGAAAAAGACCGCCGGCAGTATCAGGGGTTCTATTTCCAATGCATCCCACCTGAGCCAGTCCATCGTATTGAAATCTATGCAGGGAGACAACTATGAGGCTGAAAAAGAAGAAAAATTCAAGATTCTGAAAAACAGAGCCCAGCGTGTCAAAGAAGTCCTTGCGGATCCCAAATATAAAGATGCCTGGGACGTTTACCCATTTAACTCCGGTTATTTCATGTGCATTAGACTCAAATCCGTTGAAGCTGAAACCTTGCGACTCCACCTGCTTGCAAAATACGGCGTGGGGCTTATCTCAATGGGCAAAACGGATCTTAGGGTCGCTTTTTCGTGCCTGGAAGAAAATGATATTCCCGAGTTGTTCAATATTATCCTGGAAGGTATTGAAGACCTGCAATCAATGAATAAATGAGTCTATTCCCGCGACTGAAAAGAAGCTTTAAAGCTTTTGCCGATGCAGAAAGGTCCGTCAGTTTCGCCCATGCCGGCAAATGGACCGTCAACTTTGTATTAGTCGGTATTATCGCCGGTTTGGGTTCTATCGTTTTCCATTACCTTTCCCAGGCCGGCTTGCATTATTTCATGGATCTTGTGGCCGGGTACAGGCCTCCTTCTCCCGCCGGTGAACATCATCTTTTTCCATCCACGGGAACACCGTTGAATCGCTACATTCTGCTTATTCTTCCGGCTTTGGGCGGCGTTTTGAGCGGGTGGCTGGTGTATACCTATGCCCCTGAAGCCGAAGGTCACGGCACGGATGCTGCCATCGATGCCTATCACAACAAAGGCGGCTTTATACGCAGTCGGGTTCCGATTGTTAAACTCATCGCCTCTGCCATTACCCTCACCACCGGTGGTTCGGGCGGGCGGGAAGGCCCCATCGCGCAAATCGGGGCAGGATTCGGATCATTTCTGGCGACCAAGCTGAAACTTTCTGACCGTGAGCGGCGCATCATGATGGCGGCGGGAATCGGTGCCGGCGTCGGCAGTATCTTCAGGGCTCCTTTGGCGGGTGCCCTCTTTGCTGCCGAGGTACTGTACCGGGATCCTGAATTTGAGTCCGAAGTGATTATTCCGGCCGGAATTTCATCGGTGGTGGCTTATTGCCTGTTTTGCCTGGTGTTCGGCTGGGGATCGCTGTTTGAAACGCCTTATTTTCATTTCCGCAATCCTCTGGAGTTGGGGCCGTATCTCGTACTGGCCCTGGTGTTGGTGGGAACCGGTATTTTGTACGTTAAATCGTTTTATGGAATTGTCCGCCTGTTCAGGTCCCTGAATATACCGAATTATCTAAAGCCGGGCTTAGGAGGACTGTGTACCGGCATCATCGGTTTCTTTTTGCCCCAGACACTGGCTTTTGGCTACGGTTTTGCCCAGATGGCGCTCAACAATGATATTACCATACCGTTTTTGCTTTTTCTGGCCATTGGGAAAATCTTCACCACCTCGTTTTCCATCGGCTCCGGAGGCAGCGGAGGCGTGTTCGGACCTTCAATTGTCATCGGCGGGGCTATGGGTGGTGTCGTCGGAAAACTATTTCACCAGATCATACCGGGTGTCGTCGCCGAACCCGGGGCCTTTGTGGTCGTTGGTATGGCCGGCTTTTTCACGGCTGTTTCCAACACGCCGATTTCAACCATCATATTTGTCAGTGAAATGACCAACTCCTATCATTTGCTGCTGCCGAGCCTGCTTGTCTGTTCAGTCGCTTACCTCGCGGGTAAAAAATGGACCATCTATGAAAAGCAGGTCAAAAGTAAGGTCGATTCTCCTGCTCATGCAGGAGATTTTTTTGTGGATATTTTGCAGGCTATCAGGATCCAGGACCTCATGCATCTGGTGAAAGACGTCAAGCTGATCCCCCAGAACATGCCCTTTCGGGAATTCAGGGATTTCTTTTGCGAGACCAAACAGCACTATTTCCCGGTAGTAGATCCAAATAACAGGCTGGTTGGTATCTTTTCCAGTACGGACATCAGGGGCGTGCTCTTTTCAAAGGGTATCGATAACCTTGTTGTAATGAGGGATGTTGCCACTTTTGATCTTATCATCACCACCCCGTCTGATGACCTGAACTCCGTATTTCAAAAGTTTACGATCAAAAACATCGACAGCCTGCCGGTCGTAAGGGATGATGATCATGGTGTCTTGATAGGAATGCTAAACCGCAGGGAGGTTATTGCCTTTTACAACGAACAAGTCCAAAAAATGAAGAGTAAGTCCAACACTTAGATTCTGACAATCACCCTTTTTTTTCGATTACTTTAACGCATATGGATTACTCCAGACTTAAAATTTCGCTTAAGCTCATATTTCTGAACCAGTTCTTCGACGGCCAATTTCGGGCTGAAGTTCTTAGCTACAATACCGAACTTGGTGAGGTAGGTCAGTGAATTGCGTAGGGCCATAATCGGGCCTTTCTGGGCTTCCACTTTCTGTTTGTCTGCATCTTTGAGTGGGGCAAAAAACGTGTTCAACATTTTTT
>JAQYVG010000086.1 GCA_030145595.1 Desulfobacterales bacterium
GGCGTCAGGCTCAAATTTTAATCCTCGAAATACTAAATGTATGCCTGTGGTTAAAATTTTCGCCTGCCTTGGCCTTGCCCCCCGGTTAAATGTTAAAGAATTTACGGGGCAGGCAAAATTGAACATTTTTCAAAGGTCTCACGGTCAAGATGCCGGCTACTCGTCGGAAGCTTCTGTTTTTGTTCCGGTTTCAGGTTTTGCTGCGTCCTGAGTTTCTGCTGTATCTATATTCTCTGCCTTTGTTTCGGCTTGGGCGTGCGTCTCCTTTACCTTCTCTTGGTCATCAGTATGTTTTGATGGAAACTCAAACCCCGGTTTCATGGAGCTGATCAGTTCATCCAGTTCGGCGCCCATGACGGTCTCTTTTTCAAGCAGGCGATCGGCCAGGGCATGCAGTACATCTACATTTTCCTTTATAACTTTCTTGGCGCGTTTGTAGGCATTATCGACCAGTTTGGTGATTTCTTCGTCAATTTTTTTCGCTGTTGTGTCGGAATAATCTCTGTGCTGAGCAATTTCACGTCCTAAGAAAATATGCTCTTCGCCTTTGGCATAAGAAAGCGGACCCAGTTCATCGCTCATGCCCCAGCTGCGCACCATTTTCTGGGCAACGTCCGTAGCCCGTTTGATATCGTTGGAGGCACCGGTACTGATGCGGTTAAAAACAATCTCTTCGGCCACGCGTCCGCCCAAGGCGACCGATAATTCGCTTTCAAGCTGGTCTTTATATTTAAAGTCGCTCTCTTCGGGTAAAAACCACGTAATCCCGGCCGCATGTCCCCTGGGAATAATGGTAATCTTGTTGACGGCGTCTGTTCCGGGCAGCAAACGGGCCACCAGGGCATGTCCGCCTTCATGGTATGCCGTTGTTTTGCGGTCTTCCTCCCTGATGACTTTCGATTTGCGTTCCAGACCCATGTAAACCTTGTCCTTGGCATCGTCTAAGTCGGACATATCGATTTTTTCTTTGTTCCTTTTGGCCCCCAGAAGGGCGGCTTCGTTAACCAGGTTTTCCAGGTCTGCACCGGAAAAACCGGGTGTACCCTTAGCAAGGACGACAAGGTTCACATCAGGGCCCGCCGGCGTTTTTTGCATGTGTACTTTTAATATTTGTTCGCGGCCGAGAATGTCAGGCAGCGGCACAACCACCTGGCGGTCGAAACGCCCCGGGCGCAGCAGGGCCGGATCCAGGACATCAGGCCGGTTTGTAGCGGATATAAGGATCACGCCTTCATTCGATTCAAATCCGTCCATTTCAACCAGAAGCTGATTTAAGGTCTGTTCTCTTTCGTCGTGTCCGCCTCCCAGGCCTGCTCCCCGGTGCCTGCCGACGGCATCGATTTCGTCGATAAAGATTATGCAGGGCGCATTCTTTTTACCCTGGACAAAAAGATCTCTGACACGCGAGGCACCCACGCCGACAAACATTTCTACAAAATCCGAGCCGCTGATATTAAAGAACGGAACATCGGCCTCCCCGGCAATAGCGCGCGCCAGTAAGGTTTTGCCGGTACCCGGAGATCCCATCAGTAGAACACCTTTAGGTATCCGGCCGCCAAGGCGTGTAAATTTTTTGGGCTCCTTGAGAAACTCGATAATTTCGCCCAGTTCTTCTTTGGCTTCATCGATTCCGGCAACATCATCAAAAGTTACTTTCTTTGACTGGTCTGATTGAAGTCGAGCCCGGCTCTTGCCGAAAGACATGGCTTTGCCGCCGCCGGATTGCATCTGGCGCATGAAAAAAATCCATACACCAATGAGTACAATCATCGGGAACCACGAAACCAGGACTGACATATACCAGGGAGATTCAGCCGGTGGTTTGGCACTGATTGCAATCCCCTTATTTCTGAGGATCTTAATCAGGTCCGCATCCTGGGGTGCATATACCTTGAGGCGGTTGTGGTTTAAATCCGTTACAATGAGTTCTTGTCCCTGGATAATGACTTCGCTGACACGCTCGTTTTCGACCATGCCGAGAAATTCGGTGTAACTGATCTTTGTTTCAGCAATATGCTGTTGATTAAACAGATTATATAGCATGACCATCATCAGCGTGATGACCAGCCATAGCGCCAGATTTTTATAAAATGGATTCAAAAGTCTTTACCCCCTGCAAAGGATTAATGCAAAAAAAGCGAGTTCTTACGAGTCTGTTTTATATTTTCAGCCACAGCGGCTATAGCAACCGTGGCGAAGTCTGCCAGCATTTAGTGCCGGACGTTGCTATCAATCAATTATATCAGCATACATTTAAACAAAACACAAATAAACAAAACACAAATTACTATAGACTAAACGCCTGATGAGTTCGATTCTTTAACGAATTCATAAGAGTTATGTTAATCATTATTGCCAATTAGGCAAGTATAAGTTCTCCTTTAAGGATAGTGCCGGTCGACGGTACCACTTTCACAGATTCGTCGATACGATGACCCACCACCCAGATTATTTTCTCCCGGCATATAAGGATGGGGCATTGTGCGCGTTGGCTTCTCGGGACTTTTTGATTTACAAAAAAATCTTTTAACTTTTGGGTCCCGGTCATACCAAGCGGTTTAAAACGATCTCCCGGACGAAAATTTCTTATAATTAGCGGGAAACTCAGTCTATCCATATCAAAAAAACCGGCCTGTTGTCCAGTACGACTGAAATCAGGTCGATCGCCAGACCTGATTTCAGACAATTTCACATGGGCGTCAATCTCTGTGATGAAAACCGTTCCGGGCTTCTCCAGCATGTACTCATAAGCAGGCGTTTTATCTACGACCGATTTCAAATAAAGGTCACGTAACGCTTTTTTCTCTTTGGAAATCAGCAGCAAGTCTTTACGGCGCTGAACTCTGACCTGATCGGGCAGATCAAGGTTTCCATAGGCGCGCCTATTTTCCAAAAGGCGGACCACGGCATCGATATGCGCAAAGGTAATGCGCCTTAAATCGCCTTTGACCTTTGCAATGGCTTTACGAATTATCCGTCGCAAGGCTGCTATAGGAAGCCCGTCAAGCCCTGAGACCGCAAGGGAAATGGTGTTTTTTGTTGCGTTCAAAACAGCCGCATGAAAGAGAGGTTTTACAGCCGCGTCCATCCATTCTTCTTCGGAGCTTATAATTGAAGCCAGACGGTTAAGGGTTGCGATGATCTTTGGATTGTAGGAGGTTTCCAGTAACGGAATTAAATGATGACGGACTCTGTTTCGCAAGTGCCTTTGGTCTAAATTGGACCTGTCAAAAACATATTTTAGCTTTTTTACCTTTAAATACTCAATAATATCGGTTCGTCTTAATTTTATAAAGGGGCGTACGATCTTGCCGTTTCTTACCGGAGGAATACCTGCAATGCCAAGGGGTCCGCTTCCTCTAAACAGATTCATCAGGACCAGTTCGGCATTATCGTCACAATGATGGCCCAGGGCAATTTTATCGAAACAATTGCTTGCGGCCACATCCATAAAAAAGGCGTAACGAATGTGTCTGGCGGCTTCTTCCAGGGAGAGGCTGTTTTCAAGCTGATATTTACGAACATCAGCTTTATGGAGATGGAAGGGCAAGTCGTATTCGCCGGCCAGTGATTCAACGAATTTGGCGTCATCGTCTGAATCTTGCAGGCGGAGGTTATGATTCAGGTGGGCGACCCCAAGCTTGAGGGAGAATCTGGAAGCTAAAGTGACAAGGGCATGCAGAAGAACCACTGAGTCCGGTCCTCCGGACACCCCGACAAGAACCGCATCATGCGGCTCGAACATTCCATAGGCTGTAACGGTTTGCTCAACGATCCGCAACAATTTATTTTTGTAGCCTTTGCGCGATGCTGGCATGAATCAGCTCGGAAACGTTTTTATCCCATATTCCTACCATGCCGGAACGGACGGAAACCTTCGTAATTCTGGGCTCGACCATCTCAGTTTTTACGGTTACCGGTGTTCCATCGGATCGTTTGGCTTTAATTGTTGCATTAATGCCGTCAGACGCTTCTTCAGTTATCGCTATTTTCAGTTTTTGCAATGTTGCCGTACATGCCTGGTTGGTCGTATCAAACGACGCCTGATACAACTGTGACAACTGACCGTCTTTATAAGTATACGTACCGGCGACAACAATCGCTCCGGCGACTACGGCGGCACACCCGACCGTAATCAAATAACAAGACAATATAACTGGCAGCAACAGATTTCGTGACATGTGCCTGATTTTCCTTTACATACGCGGTAGGTTGGAAGGTTGGCGCGAGTTGCTGGTTGAGAAATTTACCAATGTTTATTACCCATAACGCGCAACTTTTAAGATGTCCGAGCAGATTTTACCTATGATAGAAACAGATTAATGTCAATAAAAAACACAGAATACAGACATCACAAGTTATAGCGTTTTTTAACTTGAAAAAAATGCTTTTCGGTTATACTCATACCAGTGGTTGTGCTAGGTGGGGAGCTAGCGGTGCCCTTTTCCCGAAATCCGCTTTATGCGGGGCTGAATTCCCTCTAGAGGGTCTGATTTGAGACTCTGTTCTTCATTTTGACCGACCGCCGCGCAACAGACGATTACGAACCTCGTCAGGTCCGGAAGGAAGCAGCGATAAGTAATGCAGTCTGTGTCACGGATCGATCTCGGTCATACATATGGTGAATGTGTTTCAGAAAATATTCGATAGAGGGTGCACAACCAACTTCTATACTCTTAACGGTCTTGTTTTGAGCTTTTGGATCCTCACCAAACGATAAATTTTAGACCTAAGCCTGCCATTTGCCACTGGAGCGCTACGCTTTAGGAGCACTGCGTTTGCGGAGCGGCCTGGCGGCCTTGAAGCAAATAAAAAATTTGTTCCAAAATCAGGAAGTTAATAGATGGCCCGGGTATGAGAAAACCGGGTAGATACAAACGGGCATTGCCAAAATAAAAGAAGAGAGGAGCGCCAACAATGACAGACTTGAAAAAAGCAGATCTAGCCGGACCCGGCATCGGCAACTATGATGATTTGGAAAAGATTCTACCCACAGACTACGAGCCTTTGCTTTCTCCAAAAGAAAGAATGAAGGCCGTCTTTGCAGTGAAGAACTACATTGAAGAGAATTTGTGTAAGGAACTTAATCTGCAAATGGTGCAGGTACCCCTGATCGTTGACCGCGATAGCGGTGTGAATGATTACCTGGATCGCGACGGCTCGCGGACACCGGTGGAGTTTCCGTGTGGGCTTGGACTCGATAAACGCATACAAGCCCAGGTTGTTCAGGCAGCTACAAAATGGAAACGCATGGCTCTCAAACAGTTTAGCTGCGATGTGGGTGAAGGCATATGTACCGACATGAAAGCTGTGCGCAAAGACTACTTTTTGGACCACGATCACAGTGCGTATGTAGACCAGTGGGACTGGGAACTGGCGATCACAGCGAACGACCGCAATCTTGACTTTCTCAAGGATATCGTTAACAAGCTCTGGAAGGTTATTCGGGGAGCGGGCAAGATGGCGCAAGAAAGGTTTCCCCAGCTAAAAACAGATAAATACCCCGACTTTCCAGAGCAGCTCACATTTCTGCATGCCGAAGAAATGCTGGATTGGTACCCGGACCTGCCGCGGAAGGAGCGAGAGGTTCGGACCCTTATGGAAAAATCCCCGGCGATCTTCATCATCGGTATTGGCTGGCCTTTAAAGGATGGCTACCCCCACGAGATGCGCGCTGCGGATTACGATGACTGGGCTACCAAGACCATCGTTAAGGACGGTGAGCAGTATTATGGATTAAACGGAGATATCCTGGTATGGAACCCGGTAACAAAACGGCGCCACGAACTGACGTCGATGGGAATACGGGTCACCAAGGAGACGCTGAAACTCCAGCTAAAGATGTCCGGACAGGAAGAATTCCTCAATTATCCCTATCACCAGGCTATCCTCAATGATGAGATTCCTCTGAGCATCGGAGGCGGTATTGGAGAGTCCAGAACCCACATGTACCTGTTGCGAACGGCCCATCTCGGAGAGGTCGAAGTCTCTGTATGGCCTAAGATCCTCAAGGATATGTGTGCAAAGAGAAACATCCATGTCTTGGAATAAACAAACAGTTTGAACTCAAGGCTGTTAGAGCGGGTATTATACCATTAGAGACGTTCACAGAATTGAATAACATCATATAATCTTAATATCACTTAAAAATACAAACAATATCAAATTTTGGGGAGCTCAGAAAATAAAAAAAGTGCGTTGATAGAATCAAGTATTTTTGAAAAATGCCGATATAATATTAACATTCGTTTTTTACTTAACAGTGGATTTCCCCCCAAAGTTGGATGTTGAATCTTAGGTTTCAGCTCATTAGATGTGTACAAGCTCAAGGAGGAGCGGCATGGTAATCGACAATAACTTAATTGCAGGCAATAATGGCAGATTTGCATTAGGCAAGCGGAAAGGCAAGCCGGTTGCAACCGCGACAAAGGTGTCTACCGAGTATCTTTACAGTAAGCTCGATTTAAAAGAAATTGCCGCGGAAATGTTCCAGGATCCAAAGCCGATGGGTGAATTCAAAAACAAAAAAGGGCTTGAACAAACAACCGATATTCAAATAGGACCTGATATTCGGTATGCGTTAACATCAAGAAACCTTGATTTTTTAGAAAGGATACGATGGGGTCCTCTTACGGTGGGAGAGTATCGTGAAGTGCAATATAGAATAAGGGAACTGGAAAGCAAATTTGAATCCAGCAACAATATTCTAGATGGGCAGCTTATTGATATAGGGTAGGTAAGGTTTTAATGAGGAAAAGTCTTTTACCGGCATCCCCTTCTTTTATTGTCAAAACAATATTTCCATAATTTTTGCTCATAATTAAAAAACATAGCCTCAACTTGCGGCTCTTTAAAGTGAAACCCCCATTGATCGTAAACAACTCGACTTTCGCTCAAGTAGGATTCAATCTTATTTGAGCTTTTTCACGAATCAGAAGCTGACTGAATTGATTGTTAATCTTTACAACGTTTGCCTGCCATATCTTGTCCATCTCAACATTCGGCACAACCGCAGAACCCGCAATAGATCGTTTTTCCGCCAAATCGTTTTTTAAGACCTGATTTCTTTCCTGAGTCATCAACTTAAGTTCATCCATATAGCCGTCATATACTGACTCAAGCCCTGTTATATCCATATTGCAAATATCTTTTAACAGGGCAAGCTGTGGCTTGTTATCGCGGTTTACATCCAGGTCCTCTAAAAGCTCATTAAGCAATATATCATTTGCGATCACATCATAAGTCTTAATCATTTTGTCCAACGCGAGGGCAAATCTTTCCTGGTCCAGCAGGCTGTCCTGATATTTCTGAATCAGTCCCCTGATTCTTTGTCTGACTTCCTGTAGCTTTTGTTGCTCCCTTTCCTCCTGGCTTTGTGTCAGGTGTTTGGTTTTTTCCATAACAAGATCGAGAGTGCTTTTGATTTCTCCCATATTACACCTCTTTAGGGTATATTGTTTACATGATCAACAAATGTTGAGTTTATGATTTTAAGGATTTGTTCCTTGGAGTAAAGTTTCCCGGAACCTATTCCCGGGCATGCCTTTGATACTTGCCGCCATTTTTTCCAAGAACGTAAGTTTTCGAACCAGAATGGAAACGTTCGGCACTGGCCGGGGCGAACCGGATAGATAGTGCATCCGTCTTGATAAAAATAACATTGGCCGTCTGCATGTTCTTTGATACCGTACTCTCCTTTGATCGTATACAAATATTTTTCGATGAAGCTTAAAACTCCCTCTGATAGATATCGTGCAATGCTTTCGACTTCATCATGATAGACATGCACGATTCCCGGATCTCCCGTACAGCAGGCGCCGCATTGCCAGCATTCAAATAAAATTCCTGGATCAAAAAAATAGGATCGATGTCTTATCGTCATTGGTCATTCGTCATTGGCAAAATAAAGACCGCTATGCTTGAAGAGCGCTTCGCTTGATGGGAATATTTTTTTTATCAACACCCCTCAAGGCCGTCAGGCCGCTCCTCAAACAAAGTGCTCCTCAAGTGCAACGATCTATGTCCAGTGACCTATAGCACGCGATATGAGCAAGATCAATTGAAGATATATCCGTATTTTTAGGAATAGTTGCCCGGCCAACCCTCTTCCTGCTTGACATAAGAGCCCAATTTTACTATATATAAAATCGCGAAATAATTTCATGCATAATAGGTGGGATGAAAGGAGTAACTATGAAAATTGAAATTCAACAATTATCGGACAAAGATCTTGAAAGCAGGGGTGTTTCATCCTGGCCGATATGGGAAAAAGAAATTTCCCGCTTCGACTGGCATTACGCTCAAATGGAAGAATGCTACTTGATAGAAGGACAGGTTGTCGTGGAAACCAAGGACGGAGGAAAAGTTGAATTCGGCCAGGGAGATTTTGTAACGTTTCCTGAAGGTTTATCCTGTATCTGGGATATCAAGGCACCGGTCAAGAAACATTATAATTTTAAGTAAAATTGCATGCCCTCCAAGGATTCCGACAATCTATTCAACTTTATCTTGAAATATTTTCAGGTTTTTCTACAAAAGATCAGCCTGTCGCTACATTTGTTTTTCAGAAATGAGCTCTTTAACCATGCCGGAGCTGCAGCTTTTTTCTTCATCCTGTCAATTCCACCGGTATTTCTTTTGCTGCTGATCGCCTTTGACCTCTACCTGGTTTCTTATGCAGATGCATCCGTCATATTTTTTGAGTTTATCAAAAATATTAATGAAAATCTGGATAAGGATCTTTTCGCAAAGATCGGCCTTCTCAACGTGGACACCACCGCCATTGGTATTTTCGGACTCCTTAATTTGTTGTGGGTCGGACGCGCTATCATAACCTCGATTCAGCGAGGACTTAGAATTATCTTTCCCGCCGCAAAAAAGCGGACTCCGCTGAAAATGAATATTGTTTCATTTATCATTCTGTCCATCCTGCTGCTGGCGTCGGTCCTGATTACATTCTTAAGCATCAGTCTCAATTTTGTTCAAACTCTTTTGCCGGAAAGTGTAATTATTCAAACTTTTTTCCAAGCCCTGCTGCCTGTTTTAAGACATTTTTTTCCTTTTGTGATCATTGCTGTTTTGATTTTTATGGCGTATCGACTTGTGCCGCCTGATAAACCGCAAACCACCTCATGCCTGATCAGCGCCACAGGTTGCGCCCTGTCAATTTTCCTGGTTCACTTTCTGTTTGCCAAGTTTTTCACTGTCACACAATACAGCGTCATTTACGGTGTTCTGGGGTCTCTGATCTTGATGGTGCTCTGGGTCTATTTTTCTTTTTTGCTGTTCTTTTTCTTTGCTGAATATACGTTTGTTTCTGACAAACTGGACGTCCTTGTATTTGAACAAATGTATCTTTTCCGGTTCAGCCATAGTGTAAAGGAAAAAAAGATCCAAAAATTTCTCTTCAATCATCCCCAGCGGATTTTTGAAAAATATGCACGGCGCTATAAGGCCGGAGAAATCCTTTTCCGTGAAGGTGATCAAGGTGCGCATATATATTTTGTTGATCAAGGCAGTATTAAAATTTTCCGTAAAATCGGCGGTCATGATCAAGAAATAGCCACTGTTCGGGCCGGGAGGGTTTTTGGCGAAATGGCCTACCTTTTGAACCAAAGCCGCACCGCAACAGCCATCGCTGCAACAGAATCGATCCTGCTTATCATTATGCCCGATGTTTTTGAAGAACTCCTCCAGGCCAACACCATCTTTTCCCGAAACATCATCCAGGTGTTGTGTAATCGCCTTCGCAGAACTCATTTCGCGGAAAGACCCTGATAGAAATTGCCAGTTTTTTACCATTGAATTTCTTAGACAGGATAACCCTCCGGAGGCGGGCAAGCACGATAAACAAGATTATTTTTTTCCTGTTAATCAACAAACTCAAATCCTGTAATCCTGTCCAAAATGTTTTTCATTTCCCGGGAGATGAGGGTAACTGCACCCAAATCAGCATTGTTATTTTCGGTTGCATCGGCTTCCTGTTCGGTATAGAATATCTTATACTCAAATGATGGTTTTCAAACTTGCACGCAGGCAATGTAATGAAAAGATTCAATTTAATCGGTCTTCTATTTCTTTTTGTGCTCTTTTACGGCTGCAGCGCAGCCCCTATCACGGTTGTTTGTGATAGTCCTCAGCAAATTAAAGGCATCAATAACATAGCGGTTTTCCCTTTTGTTTGTAATAGAAGCGAAACCGGCCGGATTATCGCTGAAGCGCTGGCGGCTAATCTTAACACGTCACGCTTTGCTGTCATTGAACAGGGGCAGTTGCAAACTCTGCTTAAAGCAAACCGGCTAACACCTGAACAAGTTTCGGAAAATCATCAACTCATTGTCGGCAAACTTAAAGGGGTTGATGCCGTCATTACCGGGGATGCTTCGGTTAGAGCTTTTGGCGGGTATAGCGAACATGTGGCTGAGACCACCGCCCGGATGATCGATGTTACTACCGGCAAAACTTTACTGGAAGTTACTTTTTTATCTGAAAATGTCAAAAGTTTAAAAAGTACAACCTCTGCTGACCAGATTGGCAAAAAACTTGCCCAAAAATTTTCATCTTATTAGGAGATTCGCAAAGATGAAATTAGGTATCATCGGCCTTCCCAGCGCAGGTAAATCAACAGTATTTGAAGCTTTAACCCAAACGATTTCCGTGGCTGAAAAAAAGGGTGAAAACCGCATCAACACCATGCAGGTGCCTGATGAGCGGCTGGCGGCGCTGAGCACCATGTTCGAACCCAAGAAGACCATTTATACCCGGGTTGAATATTTCCTTCCGGGAATGATGGGATCCCTAAAAGACCAGAAAATCTGGACCCAGGTAAGGGACTGTCATGCCCTGATCCATGTGATCCGCAATTTCAGCGGATATGGTTTTGATGAACCGGTGCCCCTGGATGATTTTAAAGCCCTTGACCAGGAACTCATACTGGCTGATTTGGTGGTTATTGAAAAGAGGATGGAACGTATTGAGCAGGATCGCCAACGCGGCAAAAAAGAATATGCAGAAGAACTGGCACTTTTAAGCCAGTGCCTGAAACACCTTGAGAACGAAATGCCTTTAAGAAAGTTTCCGGAACTTTCCGAGGCGCCCGCGCTAAAAGGATATGGGTTTGTTTCTGCCAAACCGGTTTTAGTGCTGTTTAACAACGATGACGAAAATGACCGTCTACCGGTCATTGAAAACCTAACCAACAAAGAAGACTGCATGGTAATAAGAGGCAAACTCGAACACGAACTTGCCCAGATGTCTGCTGAAGAAGCCGAGGATTTTCTCACAGAGTTCAAAATTTCTGCCTCAGCAACGGATCGGGTCATCCAGCGGTCATTTGAACTGCTGGGACTTATTTCCTTTTTTACCTTTGTTAAGAAAGAGGTGAAAGCCTGGAACGTTAAACAGGGTGCTGTCGCCGTCGATGCCGCCGATGTAATTCATTCCGATATGAAAAGAGGATTTATTCGGGCTGAAGTGGCTGCCTACAACGACCTGATGGATGCCGGCAGCTATCAGGAAGCCAGAAAAAAAGGGACCGTCAGGCTCGAAGGCAAAAAATACACGGTTCAAGACGGAGATGTTATAACCTTCCGCTTTAATGTATAAAAATTGTTGTTGTGAATTGTGTCGATATAGAAAAGGTATCTCCAAAATTGATGGGGTGTAATTTTTGAGATATCTGCTACTATCTAACAAATTGTTATTTCTTGATAATTGCAAGGTATCACATTCCACTAGTTCAAAATTCAATCTTAGAATTATTGCCAGACAAGGCTAATGCATATAGTCTGCAATCCTGCGATTTTCAGGTATTGAAAGATACCACATAACTCTAAACCGCTTTATCAATTTTTGTCTATTCCATCCGTTGTTAGTTCACACTTGAATCCTTTCGTTTCTTTATTATTAATCAAACATATAGATTGGCCGCCAAATGCTTAATAAATATTTTTCTACAAAGAGACCGATGTTTACAATATCTGGATGCGTTTCTTTATGCTACAAAAACGTTTCATATGTATCACTATTAGATATCTTGCGTTTGATACAACTTTTTAACTATAAAAAATACAGACAGTTATGCTATCATCACTCTGGCATAATTCCTGTCTTATAGTTGCAACT
>JAQYVG010000087.1:0-272 GCA_030145595.1 Desulfobacterales bacterium
GGTCACACATCTTGACTACTATTTCCAAATTCTCTGTTTGGTGAAATGCAAGCTTTGAGACGTTCGAATTTATTTTCGAAATGGATTTGGTGCACAACTTCAAACTAACTTCTTTTTGATTTTGAATTATTTTGTTTTGAGAATTAAAATTATGCCATTTTCAAACGATTCCTCCTTTGAATACAACATTTCAAAATATTTCTACGTCGGGTACACTTGAACACACACGTTGAACGCTGTTTCAAAATGGATAGAATGTAATGCCTTTTGAT
>JAQYVG010000087.1:282-12107 GCA_030145595.1 Desulfobacterales bacterium
GGTCACACATCTTGACTACTATTTCCAAATTCTCTGTTTGGTGAAATGCAAGCTTTGAGACGTTCGAATTTATTTTCGAAATGGATTTGGTGCACAACTTCAAACTAACTTCTTTTTGATTTTGAATTATTTTGTTTTGAGAATTAAAATTATGCCACACATTGGATGTCGCAGAACGAATCGAGCCTTTGCTTTGAATCGATTGGTCAATCGAAGTGTTGACGGGAATTCCATTATTCAAATTCTTCAGTCGATCCTTCTGGTCCACCGTATCATGCTTACTTCTGAGACTGAGCCTGTTTTGACTGGTTCTGCTATCGCCAAAAATTTAAGTGTAACGCCGCGTGCTGCAAATGCATTAATAACTGATTTAGAACGACTGGAGATATTAAAGGAACAAACCGGATTCAAACGAAATCGGATTTATGCCTTTGAAGTATATTTGAGGCTTTTCAGGGGCTCAAAGTATAATATAATATTTTATAATGGACGTTTAGGCCAAAAAGTATAAATCGCGCCACCCTGATAAAATCTGGGCACTTTTGGATGCTTCCGACACAGTCTGAAATCTTTATCCCGATGTTTTAATTTCATCCCAAAAAACATCCAGCTTTTCTTCAGCATCGATTAAGCATAGATTCATACTTTTGATATTTTTAGCTTCACTGATGCGTTTTTTTGTAGTTCTTAAAAAATAAAGAGATTTGTTTCTTAAACCTTGACCGGCTTTATGAGCATCAAGATATGCTTTCGTTTCTTCAATCATATTGTCAATTATTGCCGACAATGCGACACGACATTGTTGAGTCATTTTTTTTTGCAATGTTTTTGCTTCTGCAATCATGTCATATGGAGCCGATGACGATAAAATCTGCTTAAGCTTTTCAAAACCTGCCACAATATCCGCATCTTTTATGAATTCTGACAAATTGTCGTTAAAGGCTTCAAACGATTGAATCAGGCTTTTCCAGAAATCAATATGTTGGGTATAAAATTCTGATATTATCTTCACTTCATCGGATACTTTGAGAACTTTTTCTTTGTTATCATAAAAAGCATTAATCAGAGAAAATGAGTCCAGCTTGACAGATATCTTTTTCATAAAATGTAGACAATCATCTATTTCTTTCTCATACGGGAAGAAAGGCTTTTGTGCAGCAGATTTACATGTTTTTAATATGCCTTCCCAACCCTTTATTTTCTTTACTAAAAGCCTTGAAAATTCATATTGATCATCACAATCATCAAAGCCTTTTTCTTCGGACAGCTCCAGGTATAAACGTTTCACATCTTGAAATACTGAATTCGTAACCGATTGGTTTGGAACTATTTTTACACTCTGCTCTATAGATTTTATTAAAGTCTGCTTAACTTTATTTGGTTCAAGATTTTTTTCATCTATTATAAAATGAAATTTCAAATCTTCTGCAAGCCAAAAAATGTTTTGTATTATTGTAAAGTCTAACAAATCATGCACTTCTCTTACATATTGGACAAACTCATCTAAAACAACATATCCATATTTTTCAATCTGATTTTTTATGCAAGACATAACGACAGCTTGTTCTTTGGCCTTATCTTTTTCAAAATCAAACAGAAGCTGCCGGGGACCTAACTTAACATTCTCAATATCTTCTTGTATCACGATCTAACGTCCGCAATTGTTGACTGTTTTTTTGAATAGACCCCATTAATCTTATCCCTCAACTTCCCTGTGCGTTTAGCCGTGACAATCTTCCGAGCCTTGAGCATCACGGCACTATCTGCTGCAGGATTTTTTCCTATCCGTTCACCTTGCTGCTTGCACACAGAATTTTCCTTCAAAAACATCCCTCTTTTTTCGCTTTCAGGCCATGTTATTGCTTTCAAAATGTCGATAGAGCTTTTCCATCTCCTGATCCAGTTCATGCTCGTTGGCGATACTAGCAAGTTGCCGCAGTTTCTTTTTTTGTGCTTTGGTGTATCTCATAATTTCCATCAAGACATCCTAAAACGGTCCAGCGCTTCTTTTCGCTTGCGCCAATCAGGCTGGCAGCGGGTCAAAAGCGAATAGAATGCTTTTGAGTGGTTGTTGTGCTTCAAATGACACAGCTCATGCATAATGACGTATTCAATGCAATGCACAGGCACTTGTACCAGATTAAAGTTGAGTGTTATTCGGCCACTGTTGCTGCAACTTCCCCATCGCCTGCGCATTTTACGAATTACCAGTAATGGCTCCGGCACACCGTGGCGAGACGCAACCTTGTAACATTTTTCGAGGTAACGGCCCAAAGTCTCGCGGGTTCGTTTTCGATACCATTGATCTACAGCCTTTTTAATGCTTTGGATGTCGTTTTTATCCTCGACCCACACCCAGAGAAAACGTCCCAGTAGTTTGGCCGGTTGCTTCGAGCCCTTTACAACTTTGAGGCGATATTGCCTGCCCAGATAAACGATGGTTTCCCCGCTGACGTATCGTTTTGGCGCCGGCAAGGGGTGATAGGATTCCAACTTGTCGAGCGTCCGCGCTATCCAGGGAGCCTTCTTTTTTACAGAAATATGAATCAGATCATCATCGACAGTCCTGGGCGCAAATACATCCACGGTCAGTTCGGGAGACACAACAACACGAAGACGTTTGCGGTCGGCGCGATGTAAGCGGTATGGAATCTTTCGAGAACCGAACTCAATTACATGTGTTGCAGCCTTAGTCTTCATTTGCAATTGCCACCTCTATGCACCGGTCAATGATGGCATCGTGATCATCCAATGAAAGATCGAGGCTGTGCTGCTCGACAACTTCAAAAAGGATGTCATCGATCTCGCCCCGCATTTTGTTGAGCGCATCTTGATTGGTGCGCCAGTCACGGATTTTATAGGGGGTTATCCTTTCCGAAATTTGAAGCGCAACATCTGTTCCGGGTTTATCCTTAGCCTCGCCGTATTCAGCCAGCGCCTCACGAACACATCCATAATACCGCCGTGCCATGTCTTTTCCGATAAGCTCAGAAGGGATGTCGTCATCCGTGTGCGTGACGACTTTGGTCGATATGTCCTTAATCTTTTCAAGGGCTTCCAGGGCCTGAAGCCTTCCTGCATGGTAGGCTTCAATCACATCCTCTAATAGTTTGGAAAACTTTTTATAAAAGGCAGGATCTTTGGCGATTTCCTGCTCGATAACGTGCCGGGTCGCAGAAGCAATTTTGTCTGCCTTGGCGCCCACGCTCACGCCGTTATCTTCGAGCACTTGTTGTCGTTCCTTGGCATCCAGAAGATTGATCGGCTCACAGAGTTGCTCGACCTCATTAGCCCCAACATGGGTATCGATCAGTTTCTTGATTTTGGGCTCATATTCTGAGAAATTAATTGTCTCCTGATAGCGCTGGGTAACGGCTGCCCTTAAATTCTGGAAAAACTTAAGATCCGCCTTGTATGTGTTGATCGTTTTCGACGGGGTAGTTTCCAGAAAGCCGGCGGACGACAGAGCAAGCGCAAGCGTACGCGCAAACAGACTGAATCGCTCATAAAACTTGTTGCGCAGATCATCATCACGCAAGTGTATTTCATAGACTTCCGGGTCCTTTGAGCCTTTCACTTCACTGAACAGCTCCCAAACGTTTGAATGCAGTTGCGGTAGTTCCGCCGCTTTATCAGCGATATATGTAACCGTCTCTTCCAGGTCCGAGCGGTCATAGTCGGCCAGCAGGCTATAAAAGTCGATGGCCTGGTCCAGCTCTTCAATAACCCCGCTGTAATCAAGAATAAGCCCGTATTCCTTTCCCTGGTGTAGACGGTTCACGCGGGCGATGGCCTGGAGCAGGGTGTGCTCTTTTAGCTTGCGGGTCAGATAAAGGACCGTGTTTGCAGGGGCATCAAAACCGGTAATTAGTTTATCAACCACAATGATGATTTCAGGATTGTCGCCATGTTTGAAGGCGTTGATGAGTTGTTTATTGTAATTCTTTTCAGAGCCATACCGGTCCATCATCTCCTGCCAAAAGGCGCTCTCTGTTTGAGACGGCTCGAATCCTTTATCTTCACCCTCACGCTTAGCAGGCGCAGAAATCAAAACCTCAGTCGAGATCAGACCAAACTCGTCCATGAACTGTTTGTACTTAAGGGCCGTTTCCTTTCCGGGCGTAACCAGTTGTCCTTTAAGCCCGGTTCCTTGGTAGGCCACCGTATAATGCAGACTAACGTCCCAGGCAATCATGCGAACTTTTTGGGTGGCTTTGTTGAGCTGGCGCTCGGTGGAAAACTTTCGTTTCAAATCGGCTTTCTGGTCTTTGGTCAGCCCTAACGTGAGCTTTTCAAACCAGCCGTCGATGGTATTTTTTGCTACTTCTTGAGGCACATGCCGCCCCTCGTAAAGGAGCGGTACAACGGCCTTGTCTTCCACGGCGCGTGCAATCGTATAGGCCGGACGGAAAAGGTCTCCGAATTGGGCGAAGGTGTTCTTTTTTGCGGATTTGGCCAGGGGCGTTCCGGTAAACGCAATGAAACAAGCACCTTTAAGCGCCAGCCGCATGCGCGCATGCTGTTCATGATACTGGCTGCGGTGACCCTCATCCACCAAAACGAAGGTATTGCGGTCCGCCCGGGTCAACTTCCGGTTGGATAAAGCCGTAGCAAACTTGTGAATCAGTGTGGTGACCACGTGTGAGCGGTGATCCAGCAGCAGATCCACCAGATGCTTGCCGGTATTGGCCTGCTCCGGTTCCAAACCGCAGGCCCTAAATGTTCCGCAAATCTGATCGTCCAGATCGATCCGGTCCGTAACCAAAATAACCTTGGGGTTCAGAATATCCGTGCGCAAGGCCAGTGATTTTGCCAGCATCACCATGGTCAGCGATTTGCCGCTGCCCTGGGTGTGCCAGACCACCCCGCCCCGTCGCGATTCATTGGCAACTGCGCTCATAACGCGATCCATGATGTCATGCACGGTAAAATACTGCTGATACCGGGCAATCTTTTTTATGCCGCCGTCATAAAGGATGAACTTATAGGCCAATTCAAGCAAGCGCTCCGGGCGGCACAGGGCATAAAGCGCCCGGTCCTGTTCGTAAGTTTCGCGGCCCTGCTCAAGAACAGTCAGAAAGTCGTTGCGAACATCTGCAAAAGGCCTGGACAATAGTTTGTCGATATCTTCTTGATCGAGCGGTTGATGAAGTAATTTTTGAATGGGAGTGTCAAGATGTTCTTCCCTCCAGACCGCCCAAAATTGCCGCGCCGTACCGGTTGTTCCGTAGCGGGCTTTGTCGCGCGTCAGAGCCAGCAGCAGTTGGCTGTAGAGAAAAAGCTGGGGGATCCCGTCCTTGGCCTGATAATTGTCGAGTTGGTCAATGGCAAGATCTATCGGCTTTTTTTTGGTCTGGGTGTATGCGGACCGTTTGCATTCGATGACAACTAAGGGTATGCCGTTTACAAACAACACAATGTCGGGAATATAATGCTTTTGGAATCCGATACGCTCGACCTTGTATTCCGCCGTGCAGTGATAGGAATTGTTCTCCGGGTTCTTCCAGTCGATAAAATTGATGGTAAAGCTCTTGGTGTCCCCTTCGACGGTTTGAGGCACGCTGGTTCCGAGACACAACAGGTCATAGGCCTGTTCATTTTGGTGCGTTGCACCCGTTGCTCGAAACCCTTTCAGCGCCTGAACCGCGTTCTGAATGGCATTTTCAGTGAATGGGTGCGTTGCACCTTTAAACTCATAACAACAATGGGTGCGGATGTGATCGACCAACAACGGCTCAAGGATTGTGGCGCCCAGCCGTCCGCCCCGGAGCTGAACAGTCTCTTCCGGCGTCAAATACTGCCAGCCCATTTGCATCAACAGTTGCAGTGCCGGTAGCTGGGATTGAACCTTTTCCAGATAGCTCGGAAGCTCGTAATCAGGTTTTCCAAATGGAGTTTGTTCTTCCATAGGCTTTTCCTATGTCCTTACCCGAGTTTCTCCTGCCAGCAACTTCTGCAACGCCAGCCCTGTTTCCGTAAGGCGGTACTTTTGAAGCCGGCTTTTCGGTTTGTCCGGCAGTGTCATTTCCATAAGGCCGTCGTTTATTGCCGGCAAGAGGTAAGTTTTTCGGAAATGTTCCGCATCTTTTAGCGCGAGTGTTTTCTGAAGTTCCTTGCGGGAATGATCGCCGGTCATAACATTCAGAAGCCGTTCGACTTCCGGGGTGACTTCCGGGGTGACTTCCGGGGTGACTTCCGTAACATCCTCTTTTTTCATAGCTTCTGCAAAAACCGGATGAACAGGAAATTCAACCAGGAAAAACGTCCGATCGTTATCTGTGTGAAATATCGGCTCCGGTGATCCGTTTTTCTCGATTTCACGTAGCATTTTCGGGATGCCGGTGCCACGCCCTTCGGTCATTTCGAGTTCTTTTAAAAATTCGCCCACCCGCCGGTTGCGATAACGGCGAGAGAGAAAGTGGAATTCGCGCATATCCTGATCGCGGATGGAACGGTCCGGCCCTGGAAAACTGCCGACAGTAATGGAGTCAGGCAGAATACGCACTTCAACGGGCTCACGTATTTCATAAGATCGATGGTACACCGCATTGCACAGGGCTTCTTCAAGGGCGGGAAAAGGATAATTGAAAAATCGGTCCGCTTCGGGCCGGTCCGGATGTTTTACCACCTTTTCCTCAATCACCATGGAGCGGATATGGGAAAGCGCATCCTGCAACATGGGATAAAGTGACCCTTTGAATATTTTTTCCGTGAATGAATTTGCACCGAGTCCCTCGGGAAAATGAACAACATCGATCTGGGTCTGCGGAAAGAACTGTGAGGGCTCGTCATTAAAAAACATCAGACCGACATTTTTTGGTCGAACGGATTCATCCGCTCCATCAACAATATTCATTTGTCTGCAAAGCCGGACAAAATCCATTTTAACAGATTCCCGGAAAAGTTCGCTTTTAACCTGCTTTAGATAGGCGCGAATCAGCCCCAAATCCAGGTCATCCAAAGATGCGCCCTGATTCATGCGGTCGTCAAACGGAACGGTGGCAGCCAGAGACATCAACTCAGCTTCATCCTGATGCCTGGCCCGAACCGTTACCGAGCCTTTCCGGATGTAATAAACAAACCTCTGTTCGCCTTTTGCCAAAGATACCGGAGCCCTGTAGGGTCTGGTCTGTCCACCCATAGCCCAAAGCACAAGAATATGTCTTCCATTAATTTCGCAAGGGGCAATGATGGGATGATAATAGGGAACCATTCGATGACCAAGCGCTACAATTTCCTTTTGGATATCATCAAGTTGCATCGCCGGTAGGCCAACAGCGGGAAGCACAGGTCGCCCGTTGTCCTCTTCGACACCTATGATGATGTAGCCACCACCAAGGTTGTGAAAATCATTGGCAAAGGCACACATGGTATGCAACACAGCTTCAGGGTTCCAACCGACTTTAAACTCCAGCCGTTCCCACTCAACCGTGCGGGCGGTGAGAAGATCGTTTATGTTGATGGGAAGGTTCATGATATTTTGTTGACCTTTTGTTGTTCAAAAGTCTCACAAGAATTTTCTTATGCGATTTTTCCAGGATAAAAGTCGCACAAAAGAATGCCGGAAAGACTTTTACCCTCTTGCCTATTGACACTTCTATTCAAAACAGCGATTATATTATTACTCATTGGCCATTCCAATCGGATGCAAGCGCCAAAGGAGATGGGTTCGCCGTCCGAGCGAACCTTTTTTATGATTACGGAAAAATTTCAGTACTTACCAATGTAACTTCATACATTTACACGCACTTCTCCGGTTAGCAGCTTTTGCATCAGTCCGCGTTTTTGTTTATCGAGCGCTTTAAGTTTTCTTTCAAGTTGAACTATTTCATTGTCAGCCACGTTGAGAACTTCAACAATAGCTTGCTGCTCTTTTATTGACGGCTGAGGGACTCGAATAAGTGAGAACTCCCTCCAACGGAGGCTGTCCCGCCGGTCAACTGATGAGTTTGTCGATATCGCAAAAATGTGTCGGAATGTATCTGTTTTAAAGACTGCGTAAAGGTACTCTGGAATAACACTGTCAATGCATTTAAATACAATATAAATCGGGCTCACTATAGCGATGTTGTGGGAAAGAAGGAGTCCGATTGATCCCTCTTCTATATGGTTTGACGGGTATCCGAAATAACCACGGCGGATCAATTTGTAGTTGGATGTATCTGCGCTGAATACTCTTTTCCCGAAGTATTCGGATGATTCAACGAATCCCAGATGTTTAGAACATGACAGAACCGTCAAATCATCTCTTCCTGTGTTGCGTTCAGAGTATTCTCGGGCAATCTCTCTTATCTGGGGGCACTCCCAGTCTTCCGGGAGATCGAAAAACCGGTAGGGTTTGCGGCCCTTCAATGTCACCAATCCCGGCAGCCGCTTTTTGCCTGTAAGCAGTTGCTGCATAAGGGCTTTCTTGCGGCGCTTTTTGGTGTCTATGAGCTTTCGCGTTTGCTCGATGGCTTCATCCCATGTGGAAAGGATTTCGGCGATTTTTTCCTGCTCGGGGAGAGGGGGGAGCGGTATCGGGAATAAAAAGAGGTCTTCAAGTGTAATACTCGCTTGATTTGCGTTCCCTCTGAAAATGGTTTCTATGAAATAGGTATATCTTTTTGATTTAACAACAGGATGAAGATATTTTTGATTTAACAAATTGTGATTCTTTGTTCTTATTAATACTGCATTTTGATTGAGCAAAGTATTTTCGTACATCTTAGGAATCTTGATAACTTTACCAACCATCGAGTCATACATAGGTGGCTTAGAGCCGACAGTCGTAAAGATTAGATCATCTATTTTAAGTTCATACTTTTTATACATCCAGGCTTTCTCTTGTTCTATGTAGATAGGGTTTTCATCTTTAATTGAATCATAAGTTGTATCTGAAACACGAATAATTCTTCTACCTGAAGCCTGATAATCTGAAGATTTGAAGGCAAAGCCCTTTACGTGATTGATGTAGCTTCCAAATTTAACTACGTCCCAATTCTCCGGAATCCACCCCACTTTGGTTTTCTTATATCCCGGCCTGTTTTTGTTGCACTTGCTCGTTTATTGTTTTCGACCTGTTTTGCAACCCGCTCAAAATCTTCGTCCGTTTGAAACAGTTTTTATTCTCTTTTAGGGTCTAATACCCCGCAGCTTGCTGCGCTAAAAGGTTAAAATGAAAGATTGATACCCCGTAGCTTGCTGCGGGGAGGTTCATTTTAAACGCACAATACAAATTTTTATATTGTGTTTTTGACACGTAACGCACAATAAAAAATATTATATTTCATTTTTCTCGCTGAAAATATCAATATATTGCTTAAAAAGAAAAATTCTGTTGCGTTGATAGCCGGTAATTTCTTTCAGAACATCCATTTCGGCCAATGCCTGTACCAGTTTGTTGGCAGCATGATATTGCAATCCCATCAAATCAACGACTTGATTGACAGTAACCGCCGGACGCTTAAATAAATGCATAATTAGCTTCCGCCCGTTTTCCGCCCTTCGGCCCAATGTTACCACCCTCCGATCCAGTTCCTGACGCAAGGACAGAATGCTCTGAAAAGTCTTTTTACCGCTCTCCGCAGTCTCAACAACCGCCTGCAGAAAGAAGCGGCACCAATGACCAAGATCATTTGCTTGGCGTACCCTTGAAAGGGCATCAAAGTAAGCGGTACGATGCTTTTCCAGATGCGCCGAAAGGTAAAGTGAAGGTTTAACCAGGAGACCGTGACTGACTAAATACAGGGTAATTAATAAACGGCCAATCCTGCCGTTGCCGTCCAAAAAAGGATGAATGGTTTCAAACTGATAGTGGCTGATGGCAATACGGATCAGGTGCGGCACCTGGATTTTCTCGTTATGCCAAAATTTTTCAAGGTCACTGAGCAAGTCCTGCAGATCATTGTGGAGCGGCGGAATAAAAACCGCGTCCGCAAGGGAGGCGCCACCGATCCAGTTTTGGCTACGGCGGAACTCACCGGGAGTTTTGTGTTTTCCCCGAACCCCTTCCATGAGGATGGCGTGGGTTTGACGCAATAGGCGCAGTGAAAGAGGCAGTTTGTTTAGTTCCTCAATGGCTGTGTTCATGGCACGGACGTAATTTTGCACTTCGCGCCAGTCATCCCGCCGTTCGGGCAAAATTTCATTTTCATCGAGGACTATTTCATCCATCTCCGTCTTTGTTCCCTCGATGCGGCTTGAGGTGTTCGCCTCTTTCATGATGTGCATACGAATAAACAAATCCACATCCGGTACAATTAGGGTAAAAGCATTCAGTTCACCCAAAGCTTTAGTGGCCTTTTCCAGCAACACATTGATGCGAAGGTCATCCCACGACCATTCATGGTTAATTTTAGCAGGCAAAAAATCTTTATACTGATATTGCTGCCGGTAAATGCCGGGCTGGAACTCCTCAAATTTCATATTGCCACCTATATCATTTGAACATTCATAAATTCCACACTTTAGAACCCAAGTTCCTCCAGATATTTGTTCATTTTCTTTTGGGTTTCAGACAGTTTAATTTCGATTTGCTCGATCTCCTTCTGCACGGCAGCGATATCGATCTCTTCCTCTTCTTCAAAGGTATCCACATATCTTGGAATATTAAGGTTGAATTCATTTTCTTCGATCTCGGCATAGCTTGCAAGGTAGGAATATTTATTGATGGTCTTGCGTTTTTGAAACGTATCGACGATTTCGTTGATATCCTGTGGTCTCAGCTTGTTCTGGTTGGTGTTCTGTGCGAACTCCCGGCCGGCATCGATAAACAGCACTTTGTCCTTGCCTTTGGGTTTGCGGGATTTGTCGAAAATCATCAAAGCCGCAGGAATACCGGTGCCGTAAAACAGGTTGGCTGGCAGACCGATCACAGCGTCTAATAGATTTTCTCGAATCATGGCCTCCCTTATTTTGCCTTCCTGTCCTCCCCTAAAGAGAACTCCATGCGGTACAACAACACCGACCCGACCTTTGCCCTCCATGGCCGTTGCCAGCATATGGGAGATAAAGGCCCAGTCACCCTTGCTTTTGGGCGGGATGCCGCGATAAAAACGACCATGACGATCCCCGGCAGCAATTTCCTGGCCCCATTTGTCCAGGCTGAAGGGCGGGTTGGCGATCACCACGTCGAATTTCATCAGCGCGTCATCTTTCAAAAACTGCGGGTGGCGGATGGTGTCCTCCCATTCTATGTGGGCGGAATCGACATTGTGCAGGAACATGTTCATTTTACACAAAGCCCAGGTACTGCCGTTCATCTCCTGGCCGTAAAGTGAAAAGTCTTCTGAACCGACCTTTTTGGCGGTGCGGATCAGCAGAGACCCTGACCCGCAGGCCGGATCGCAGATGCGGTCGCCGGGCCGGGGTGCAACAAGCCGGGCCAGCGTTTCCGAAACTTCTGCCGGTGTATAGAACTCACCGGCCTTTTTACCGGCGGTGGCGGCAAACCGAGCGATCAAATACTCGTATACATCACCGATAATGTCCATGTGACCAATATTTTCGGGTAGCAAATCCAATTCGACAAGATCTTCCAGCAAATGTTTCAAGCGTGTGTTTCGCTGGCGCGTTTGACCCAGATTGGCCTCACTGTTAAAGTCAATATTGCGAAATACATTGTGAAGTTTGCTCTTGTTGGCATCTTCAATGTGCTCCAAAAGGATGTTGATCAACTCACCGATATTCGATCTGCTGCGCCGTTCGTATAGGCTGTCGCATGTCGCCTGAAAGGTATCCTCAACTTTACCACTGCTGAATCGTGCGGCAAGTGCGTTCCCTGCAGGATGGGCACGAGAACCATGCTGGGCATCCTGGACAGGATCACATCAGGTGAAGGCACG
>JAQYVG010000088.1 GCA_030145595.1 Desulfobacterales bacterium
CAGCTCACCCATTAAACACGCGCTGATGCCAAGCTTTATTTTTTCGTCCATTAACTTACCTCATGATTTCGCAGGATTTTCCATCGATTTTTAATACGGTCTTTTCCTGCTTCAATACACAAAAACACTTTTGAACTTTCGCTTTTACTTTCACCATAAAAATGTTTATAATTCAAATGAGAATCTCGGCAAACAGTTTAAGCAAAGGACGTTTCATGATGCTTGAAAAAATGAAAGAACTTGTCAGAAAAAAAAATGTGTGTGTTCTGGCCACGGTTTCGGATCATAAACCGTATTGTTCTCTTATGGCGTATATCACCGATGTGCTCTGTAAAGAAATTTATATGGTGACACTTAAAAACACAACCAAATTTAAAAACTTGCAAAGAAATCCGTGTGTAAGTCTTCTGATCGATACCCGGGAAACACAACCGAGATCCAATGCTCAAGCGTTGACCATTGACGGTGTTTTTACATCCCTAACCGATGAGAACAAAAAACAAAAGATTCGAGGCAGGATGCTGGAATCTTTTCCTCATATGAAAGATTTCATACACCATCGGGAAGCAGAACTTATCCGAATAAAGATAAACTCATTTCTACTTTTAGACGGCGTGTCCGAATCCCATTTTATGTCTTTATGAGATGGTTACGACCCCCAGAAACCCATCCAATGTAATGTCGTCGCCGGTATGAATTAAAGAAGTTGCATCCGGTATGCCGGTGACACACGGCAATCCGTATTCCCTGGCGATAATAGCCCCGTGAATCAGCATTCCGCCCCGGCGTTCAATCACGCCGGCAGCCAACGGTATTACAAATGTCATATTCGGATCCACTGCGTCACAGACAAGGATTTCAGCGTTTTTAAAATCCTGCAAATCAAAATGAGAACGAATAACCCGGGCTTTCCCCCTGGACAATCCCGGTCCGGCCGGCTGCCCCACAAGCTGCCTTGGTTTTACCTTAACCCCATGTTCGTCTTTTTGTACCGGCGTTTTTCGATTTTCAGTGCCATAATCCAAATCATGAATCACCGATTTGAGATCTTCGAGCTCGGATGTGTGTGTTCCCCGGCGTTCGGAATTTTCAACACGGGATTTTGCCTCTTTCACAGCGCTTAACAGCTGCGCCTCAATTCTACCCAGATAAATATTATCGTCGTCTCGCAGGCGATAGCTGCTGCGCGCAAGATCCAACAGCTCCTCGGCTTCTTTGCGCTGAGGGCCTTGAAAACGTTCGAAAAATCTCTGCTGCAATTCTCGGGCGTCTTGAGGATTTTTTCGAGATGCCAACGAAGACGGGTTGACCGCCATCTCCAAAAGCAGTTTAAAAAGCGGCCGTGTATCGGTGGCACATTCTGTGCCGCCGGTGACGGCACAGGACAGATCACCAAATTTTTCGATGAACTGATTCACCTTTTCTCCGAATTCCGAACCAAGATCCAATGTTTCCCCGGCTTTTAAACGTTCAAAAAGTTGACGATCTTCGCGAACCATGGCTGCCATATCTTGAATCAATTGGTTTCTTTCAAGACTCGCCATTTTGGTTTGGGTAAGAAGATTCATGAACTCATAGGGATCATCCGGCTGCATGGCATCATTATAGTACTGGCCGAAAAGGCGAACCCCATGGGCATACGGGATAAATTCTTCCCAATATGTGTCGACCCAGTATTGGTTAACCTGCCGGCGCTGTCTGACCTCATCCGCCAACTCTTGATCGGATAAAACCGTAATATCTTGTTCCACCAGATCTTTGGCTGTTTTTATCATTTCAGGAATCAGCGTTTCTTCAATGGTCGTACGAAGCGCTTTTAGATTTTCAGTGCTGCGGTGAAGGCTGAGATACCAGGCACGTTTGTCTTGTGTTTCACCGGGCGACAGGGTGGTTATGGAGCGCGATTGGAGAACATACAGTCTATCATTTTTAATCGTCCATTCGACATCCTGCGGGGCTTTGAATAGCGCTTCCGCCCGGTATGCCAAATCACATATACCCAGCGCCTCCTCGCTGCTCAGAGGGGGTCGTTTAGACAAGTCTGCGGGCAAGGCCACCATTTCTACGCCGTTTTCTGATGGTATCATCCACTGTTCCCTTTGGGCCGGTTTGTGGGACAGCACTGTTTTTTTGTCGCGATCCAAAACCCATCGATCCGGCTCTACCATCCCATCCACAAGTCCCTGGTTCAGCCCGTAAACAGATTCAATAATGACTTGGGTTTCATCATTGGGGTTCTGGCTGAAAACCACACCGGATCGATTTCCTGTCACCGTTTCCTGAAGCACAACTGCCATGGCGCTTTTTTCAATTTCCAACCCGATTTCCTGCCGATAAAGCAGCGCAGCGTCAGACCACAATGACGCCCAGACCAATCGAATATGATCCAGGATCGATGGTGTCCCCTGTACGTTGACAAACGATTCATGCAGACCCGCAAAAGAGGAACCGGGAGCATCCTCGTCCGGTGCCGATGAGCGGACGGCGAGGGTTTTTCCGCTGAACCGGGATTGAATTTTCTCGGTTAAGTATGATTTGAGCGGGTCGGGGATCTGCTTTTTCAAAAACAAATTGCGAATGCGGGTGGCGCAGTCCCAGATCTCTTCCCAGCGCATGTCCTTAAAACTTTTACGATTCAACTCCAAAAGGATGCGTTCTCGAAGTCCGGCAGCATTTACAAACGCGTTGTAAGCATCAACAGTGAGAAACAGGGAGTCAGGAATATCAAATCCCTCTCGCGCCATGAGATACAGCGCATACGCTTTGGGGCCGATGCGGCTGCGATCATCCGGCCTGATTTCCAATGGCGATAAGATCCAGTTCATTGATCGATATGCAGTTCCATGACTTGTTGAAAGTTTTTCACCGTTACATATGTCGTTATGGTTATGCCCACCAGGGCACATGTTGGAGATGTTGCAAACGCTTCCAGATACGGGTGCTTGCGCAAGTAAAGACTGAGAACATCCTCTTTTTCGGCCCCATTGATTTCTTTGGCATTGCCCAGGGCCGTCACGGCAACAGCCTCATGAAAATCAGAATCCAAGTTCATACTGCTGTTTATCAATATTGCGACCCTTGAATCCGCCGATAAATTTGCAAATTTTCGCGTCGTCCGGGGAGTTACAAAAAAAATCTCTTTAAGGTCTTTTTTGCCTAAAAATGCAACTAAACTGGCGTAGGGTTGTCCGGAATTATGCGTGGATAAGACGGCCAATTTTTGGTTTATGAAAAGTTCTCGTATCTGTTTTTTGATGTCTTCGTAATGCGTCATTTTAATCCAATACCTTCATCAGCTCGGTAACCGTATTTTTGGGGCTGATTTTGTACCAGGCATTTTCGATGTTTCCGTTTTCATTAATGAGAAACGATGAACGAATGATTCCCATAAAGGTTTTACCGTACATCTTTTTCTCACCCCAGACGCCAAAAGCCTCTGCAACTTTATGTTCCGGATCGGAGAGCAAAGAAAAGCCCAGGTTATGCCTGTCATCGAATTTTTTCTGTGTTTCAGGCACATCCGGACTAATTCCTATGACTTCTATATTTTTGCTTGTAAGTTCTTCCAGTACGTCCCGCACATTCTTTGCCTGGGTGGCTCAGCCGGAGGTATTGGCTTTGGGGTAGAAAAAAAGCAACAGTCTCTTTCCGGCAAAATCGGAAAATCGCACATTCTGACCATTTTGATCCATAAGATCAAAACCGGGGGCCTTGTTTCCAGAATTGATTGTTTTCATTATCAATCTCCTTTCTCAACATGATAATCTGTTTGTTGACCGGTTGTCAAATGTTCCGGCAAATATCTTGAACATATGATTTAGATTTTTTTTTCAAAAATCCAAAACCCTTATCGAGGGTATTGGCCTACTAAAAAACTTACAACTATCTCTTGTTGCACTTGTTGATTTTGATCTTACTTTTACATTATAATTAGTTATAACTTTCGCTCAAAAAGAGAAGCAGTGATAGAGCATTTTGTATGGACACATAAAAGGGTTACCTAAAA
The DNA here is from genome assembly GCA_030145595.1 of Desulfobacterales bacterium. Classification (GTDB taxonomy): domain Bacteria; phylum Desulfobacterota; class Desulfobacteria; order Desulfobacterales; family UBA11574; genus Desulfatibia_A. The sequence continues at coordinate 4,007 of JAQYVG010000088.1, forward strand.
GTGGGCGACATCGACTGATGAATTTACTCTAACTTAAACGGAGGATATCATGGACGTAAAAGACTATTGCTCAAACGTGGATATGGAACTTACGGTGTGGAAAGCAAAAATTTTTGACGCAATTCGCAAAGCCGATCGATTGGGTTCTGCGGATCTGGAAAAAGTTCTTCCGAACATTCAAGACCTCAAGATGGTCATCACTGAATTGGAAGATAGAATCCATCTGCTCAGGACGGAGTGCCCTATGGAGTGGAAGCCGATCAGAGATGAAATTGATGGGGCTAAAGGTAGCCTGACCAATACGTATGATGAAGTCATTGACTACATCGGTGGAACGGCCGCGCCTGTAGACGTACCGGGCTAAACTTCAAGAACCGATACTTATCCATGTTTTTCATTCCAAAGAATTTTTTATAACTGTCCGACAATCTTACCAAAGCGGGTTGCCGGACAGTTTTATTGACACCGTTTTGGATTTATGCTTTTGAAATATCCGGAGCATGTGGTTCTGTTGTGTCAATTCTTGCTATCTGTGGACAAAATTACAATTTTTGCCAACAAAGGTATTATTATAAGCTAAATAGTACAACCCGCTAACCCCATTTTTTTCTTTGTCTTATGATGGAGATAGGATATAATAATGCTTCAACCCCATCACAAATGGTTTTTTACGACTCATTCGACGTTTCGGAAAACCCGGGAAGTTAGGAGGTGTTTCAATGAAAACGTGTAATTTGTCTGATTTTATGCAAGCGCTCACTCCCTGGCTTGACGATGATTATATTCGTAAGGCCTACCTGGATGAAAACGGCCATTTTGTATTGATGTTTACGGATGGCGTAAAAAATGTCTACCAGATTGAAGATTGTGAAAAATCCCAACTAAAGGCGATACTTGAAGACCTGAAAAAGAAAGGTGTTCCCGTCGAATTGTCCGGGTAGGTATTTCCCCAGAGTTTAGATGCAAATCGTCTTTAAATGCCCCAAAACACACATCGGGGAACAGAAATTATCAGATGATCGTATCTTTATCCGGAAGGCAATAAAAAAAGGAAGGGCAAGTGAACCTAGCAGAAACTTACCAGAGGGCAGTGGATGCCGAGGTGACCTTTTCCAACCGTACGGACCATCGTCTCAGCGCGTTATGGAAGAAACGTCCCCTGCTTCTTGTTTTTCTCAGACACTTCGGTTGACCATTTTGCCGCGAGCAAGCGGTGCAGTTGCAGCGCACGAAAGCACAGTTTGAAGAAAATGGCTTCCAGGTTGTTCTTGTTGGTCTGGGAACCCCCGAGCGGGCGGAAGCGTTTAAACAGCAATTTTTTCTATCATTTCCTCTAATCTGCGATCCCGAAAAAAAACTGTATCAGATCTATGGCCTTGGAAGAGCTTCAGTTGCCGATATGGCATCACCGACTTTTTTGTTGAAAGGGTTGAAAACCTTGTCACGGGGGCACATACCGGGTATGCCGCGGGATGATGTTATGCAGATGCCGGGTGTATTTTTGATCGACACTTCCGGCAATATTCGTTATGCGCACTATTCAAAGGACCCTTCCGATAATCCATCGATTGAAACCTTGCTGGCATTAAAGGATATCATTTAGGAAAAACCGGAAATGAATCAAAAGTTTTTGGAACAACTATAAAATATTCGGTATTCAGCCGGAACGAGATATACAAAAGGAGGTAGCAAAATGGCCAGCGTGTTTAACGCAGATGAGGTGTTTGAAATGGCAATCCGCATTGAAAACAACGGTGCCGCCTTTTACCGGAAGGCCGCAGGTTTGCAATCCGATCCCGAAAATCAAAATTTTCTGGAAGGACTTGCCAGCATGGAAGATCAGCACCGGAAGATATTTACCGAAATGCGAACAACCCTTATTGAAAAGGATAAAGGTCCGAAAGTGTTCGACCCCTATGACGAGGTGTCTCAGTATCTTGCCGCAATGGCAGACACCATCGGTGGAGAAGGGAGTCCTTCTGTTGCGGATGCCCTCACCGGCGATGAAACCCTTGAGGAAATACTCCAAACAGCCGTGGGACTTGAAAAAGACTCGATTCTATTTTATCTGGGACTCAAGGATCTGATACCGCCGCAGTCCGGACAGGATCGGATCGATGAGATCATCAAGGAAGAGCGCCGGCATGTTGCTCAGCTTTCGAGCGCACTTTTTAAATTAAAGACAACATAAATCACTTTGGGTTTGTGGTCACCGATAGTTCAAAGCCGTGGCCATCTCGAAACGATATCTTAACCGACAGGGACTCGGGATGTTCCATCGGCCCAGTAGTTGGTGCGTTTTTTGAAACCTATTTTTGCCGCAACAAATAGAATTGGATCGCATTCAATGAGGGTTAATATCTATGCGAATTGCAATTATTGGTGCCGGAATTTCAGGAATTACCGCTGCAGATCTTCTTCAAAAGAAACATCGAGTGACCCTTTTTGAAAAAAATGATTACTTTGGCGGTCATACCAATACAATAACCATCCCGGCCGGACCTGATGCAGGAACCCCGGTGGATACCGGTTTTATTGTCCTGAATTACAGAACCTACCCCAATTTTATCAAATTTTTAAAACAGCTTTCGGTTGCCACCGAAAGAACCGAAATGTCATTTAGTTACGATGACCCGCAAACCGGACTGTCCTATGCAACTCGAAGCCTGAACACTCTTTTTGCTCAAAGAGTCAATCTCTTTAAGCCCTGGTACTGGCGATTTATCTTTGAAATAAAAAAGTTTTCTACTGCAAACCAAAGAGGATTATTACGAAAACAGACTGGAAGGTTTGACCCTGGGCCAATACCTTCATAAACTGAATTACAGCGACCATTTGATCCACAAGTTTATCGTTCCCTGGTCGGCTGCCGGTTTTAAGATGCTGGAATTTCCCATGAAAACTTTTGCACGGTTTTATGAAAATCACGGTCTTTTGTCCGTGGATGAAACCGTGCCCTGGTATTTCGTAAAGGGCGGCTCCCGGACATACGTACGCGCGTTCTTAAAATGCTTTCAGGGCAAAACGTTTAAGGAAACGCCTGTTAGCGGTGTGAAGCGACATCCGCACGTCACGGTGTCGTTTAAAAATGGAAGTCAGGAAACATTCGACAGGGTGGTGATTGCCGTCCATGCAGATGAAGCCTTCGGGCTCTTAGAAGATCCCTCGGAAGATGAAAAACGCTTGCTGGGAAGTTGGAAATATTCCCAAAACACCGCTTTTCTGCACACAGATACGAATTGGATGCCCGCAAACCGCAGAGCCTGGGCATCTTGGAATTACATCCGAATGCCCGAAAACAAAGAGGATTCCCCTATTGCGCTGACGTATCATATGAACCGGCTCCAAAACCTGAAAACTCAAAAAGACTATCTGGTCACCCTGAACCCCTCTAAAATGATAAACAAAGAGTTTGTTATCAAAAAGATTCATTACACCCATCCGCTATATTCTTTTTCTGCGTTTGAGTCCCAAAAAGAATTGACAAAGTTAAATGGCGTCAACAATACTTTTTTTTGTGGAAGTTATTTTGGGTACGGGTTTCATGAAGACGGTGTCAAGTCCGCTGTTGACGTCGGCAAACATTTCAATATCGAGCTATGAAGTCAAAAATTTATAAAGGAAAGATAGAGCATACCCGATATTTGCCGGTCGCACACCGCTTTAATTATCCGTTATATGTATATGCCATCGATCTGGATGAATTGCCCGAGCTGGACCGGCGACTTCCCCTGTTCGGATATAACCGGCTTCGATTTGCCTCAATTTTTGACCGGGACTACCTTCTGCGGGGAAAAGGCACTATTTTTGAAAAACTTTACCGCTGCCTGGAATCAGAAGGAATAGGTTCACGGCCTGACAAAGTGATACTGATCACCTCTCCCCGTTACTTGAACTATGTTTTTAACCCCGTTAACTTTTATTATTGTTACACGCAACAAGACACACTTCTTTGTATTATAACGGAAGTAAATAATACCTATGGCGAACGTCATCTCTACGTGCTGAAAGATACGCTTGCAGAAAACAATGCTGATGTTATCAAATATAAAGCCCCCAAAGCATTTCACGTATCTCCTTTTAACCGCATTGAGGGGGAACACGAATTTACTTTTTCGGAGCCCAGGGAAACCTTGGACATAAGTATCAGACTGAACCGAGAGAATAAGAAGGTTTTTGATGCCCGTCTCACAGGGGTTGCCTTTCTGCCCCTGTGGATTGTGGTTTCAAAAAAAATCGGTAAAAAGGCGGCCTGGCTGATTTCCATGGGAATCAACACCGGTGCATTCATCGGCGTTCTGTTTTTGGGAGCGGGAGATGAAATCGCCTATGGAATCATTGTCGTTTTCTCAGGCATCGGTTTTGGGGCCGGCTTGGCACTGCCTTCTGCCATCCAGGCGGACGTGATCGATTATGACGAACTCATCAGCGGTCTGCGCCGCGAAGGACTGTTCATCGGGATCTGGTCCATTGCCAAAAAACTGGCGGCCGCGCTGGGCGTGGGAATCAGTCTCTACTTGCTGGGGTATGTGGGGTATGAACCCAACATCGAGCAGAGCGGTGCCGTTGTTCTATCATTAAAGTTACTTTACGGTTTAGTTCCCTGTTTGTGTAATATCATTGCTCTTATGGTTGCGCTGTTATATCCGATATCCCAGGAAAAACATCGTGAGATAAGAAAGCTGATTGAAGAGAGGGGGCCTGGAAGTCCGGTAAAAGATCCTCTAAAGGATCGAATTTAAAAAGCACGAAAGATACGTTTAATCAGCGGGGTGATACATAAAACTCTACACGTAGGGCGAATACGCATGTAGATCATCAAAGGCGGTGATCATTAAAATTTCAATCCGAATCACAGTTGCAGTAGCGATTATAATAATTGGAGCGATGGATGCCATGGCAACCGAAGAGGCTACATACAAAGTGGTGAAAAAAGACAACAGGTTCGAGATCCGCGATTATGCACCACAAATCCTCGCCGAAACCCTTGTGCAAGGGGATGTTGAAGATGCTGGAAACAAGGCATTCAAAAGGCTTTTCCGCTACATCTCCGGCGGCAATCGGTCACGCGACAAAGTGGCGATGACGGCTCCCGTATCCCAACAGCCAATGGGAGAAAAGATCAAGATGACAGCTCCCGTAGGACAGCAGCGTGTTAAGGAAAGTTGGGCTGTAAGCTTCATGATGCCGGCCTCGTACACTCTGGAAACCCTTCCGGAGCCAGAGGACCCAAAGGTCACATTGCGTCAGGTTTCAGCTCGACGGATGGCCGCAATACGCTACTCTGGTTTCTGGAGCGAGAAGGGTTACCTTCGATACAAGTTGGAACTGGAGTCGTGGATTCACGAAAAGGGTCTTACCATTGTAGGCGATCCCATATGGGCCCGATACAATCCCCCTTTTACCCCGTGGTTCTTGCGGCGAAACGAGATTCTGATTCCGGTAGATACAGGCACTGACTAAGAAAAAGCTTAACAATCGCATAGAGTACCAAGTCATGCAAGCGGCGGTCACGACGAGGCTCATGCGTGAGGTTAGCCCGAGTCACCCTGCCTTTGACCTTCCAGAAAATGAAGTCCAAAATAAAAGTATCATATGATGTCGCTTCGAAATGCTTCAATTAGTAGTGATTGAAACATGTCCTAAAATAAAGGAGCTTTTTAGTGAAACGGAAAATTAATTTTAACCCTACTTGTGGCTTGATTATAGGCTTGCTTCTTCTGATTGCTGTTCCCACCGTCGCTACCTCCGGGAAAATACGCGAAAGGAACGCCGGCCTGGCTTCGAAGATCGGCTGGTCTGTCTTTACGCGTGGCGGGTACGTCCATCAGATGGACACGGACATCGACAATGGCGGAAGTTTCAGCGTGAACCGCTTCTTTGTTCAGGGCGGCCCCACCTATGTGTCCGACGAGGGCACGAGCCTTTCCCTGGCCGTTGGCTACGGCTTCGACGGCTATAATTTTTCAGGTAATACAGGATTCGGGGGCCGGAAGCCCTGGGAGGATATCCACTCCCTTCGCTTCAGTATCCCCTTGCGCTGGAAAATCAATGAACAGTGGAAGGGATTCGTCTCCCCTACGCTACGGTTTGCGGGAGAAAAAGGGGCTGATTTCGATGATGCCTTAACCGGTGGAGGTTTTGCGGGTTTTTCCTACCGGTACAGCGATCGTCTTACCATCGGCCCGGGAGTTGGCGTTCTGACCCAATTGGAAGACAGTACCCGGGTGATTCCGATTTTGATCATCAACTGGAAAATAACCGACACTTTGAGCCTAAACACCGGTCGGGGAATCGGCGCAACACTTGGACCTGGACTTACCCTTGACTGGCGGCCGTCTCGTGCTTGGTCATTTTCCATAGGCGGCCGGTCCGAACGGCTGCGCTTCAGGCTTGATGAGGAGGGGACCGTCCCCAGCGGTATTGGTGACGACCGTTCTTTCCCCATCTTCGGCGGTATCGTATACAGCTTAACCCCTATGATACACATCGGAGTTCTGGGGGGAGTGGAAGTCGGCGGAGAGCTTCGCCTGGAAGATGAAAACGGCCATACAATCATCGAGGAAAACCACGACCCTGCCGGATTTCTGGGCATTACCTTCAGCGCCAGGTTTTAACACGAGATGGCAACCGGTTATAAATTTCCTCAAACACTTAAAACAATGTGGTTTTGAGTATTAAAAACAGCTTATTGTTCAGTATAGATTTCCGAGGCCGTAATTTTTTTCATCACTGCATTCATTCATGTTCTCTATAATAAGAAGGTTCGAAACTTGAGCAAGAAGTTTATCTTTAAATGACACTTTTTGTTCTAAGCATGATTCCGAAGTTTAAGGGCTATCGGATGAGGGTTTAAATAGACTTGTTGGCCCAAATATGGCTGTTTGTATTTTCGTACGTAATGGTTGAGCAGGGTAACCGGCACGATCAGGGGTACGTACTCATTTCTATACTGTTCGATGATCTCAAGCAGTTCCTGCTTTTCGTCCGGGGAAAGGTGTTTTTTAAAGTATCCCATGATGTGCTGAAGAACATTTATATTTTTTTCAACGTGGTTTTCAACCTCAATGCTTCCATCAGTAGAGTCTCGTATTGTTCAAATAGATCCTTTTCAGAAATGCCTGTACCTCCGGCAACCAGTTTGCCCATCAACCGTGAATGATTAGGACTGTGTGACATCATCAAGAGTTTGTGCCGGGTATGAAAATCGACCAGATTCCTCATACTTTTTCCTTTGGCCAGGGTTTCCCGCTATCGTTTAAGCGTAAAAATCTGCTCAATGAAGGTTTCTCTCAGTTTCGGGTCATGAAGCCGTCCTTCTTCTTCCACCGGCACCAGCAGCAAATGGCGTGTGAATTCTCGAGCAAATATGCCCTGCCCTTTTTTCTGGGGCATTCCTTTGAAATTTTTTACCGGAACTCTAAACAGGCCGCTGCTGGGAGAGTTTTTTTTGAAAACAAACCCGCACAGATGTTCTTTTTCCAGTTCTTTGGCTCTTTTGCGTGCCCATGCGGTCATTCTGTCAGTATGGTCGATATTTGTTTTAGAAGTGACCAGATTGGGATTGTCCGGATGCCCCACAAGACGCAGAGTCTCCCGGGGAACGCCCATCCCGCATTCCACTTCCGGGCATACCGGTACATATTCCACGTACATTCCCAGCGTATCGACGAGGTAAGGGTCTCTTGTGTGTCCGCCGTTCCAGCGCACCTTATGGCCCAAAAGGCAGGCGCTGATTCCTATTTTAATCCGGTTGTCCAATGGAACACTTCCCCTGGGTTTAACGTGCAAGACAAATCAATCCTCTCCGGTTCAGCTTGTAATATCAGCCGAGAACCTTTAACGCAATCTTCCACGTCACAAATAATCACAAAAACAAAACATGTACAACCAATAGCAAACAAAACACTGCTCCGGATTCAAACCGGCTATTCTTATCCGCCGATCAGCGGACGCGTCTTTTCCAGCTTGAAATAAACCAGAACGCTGGATTCGATAGCGTCCTGATCGGAAGGATATTTTCTGCGGCTTAACGAAGAAATCAGATCGGGATCTTTGTCCTCGCGAGCCTTGGTTAAGT
>JAQYVG010000089.1 GCA_030145595.1 Desulfobacterales bacterium
CATCATTCCGGGGCCCATGTGCCAGTCGCTATATCTTCCCGACCCTGCCAGGGCATGGCTTGGGGAGAAAAGTGTGAAACCGGAAAGAACCGAAGTTGCAAATCCTAAAAGCAATAGTTTTATGTGTCTCATGATGTACCTCCTCTCATGATTATCAGAGTTACAACCGCCGATCCTGATGGCAGAAGAAGTCGTCTGGTTGTTTTCATAATTGATATTTCCTTTATTCTTTATTGATTTTCCCGTCGGAGACCAAAAGTCGCATAGCTTGCCAGGACTCCGGCCGGTATTATTCCATTTTTCTGCATGACTCGCAGCATGACACCGATTCCAAACAAATTGGAAAGCACGCCCAGCAAAAAGAGCTGTGCCTGGTATTCTGCCAGACCGGCCGCAGCCGTTGATAAAAAGGGAAGGCCCAGCGCCGGTAAAAAAGCCACCAGGTAATGAGCGCAGCAGGCCGCCATGGATGCCGTTGACATCCCGCCGGAAGCAGCCAGGCTCGATTTGGCTGACTTAACATTTTTCCCTTTCAGTCGTTTGCGGAGAAAAGAATACAAGGTGGCCTGCACACCCAAGCCGGCCGCAAGGGCAAGAATCCACCACCGATACTCCTCAAACTGCATTCTGGCGTTATACCAATCGGAAACCAGGGTAATCAATCCCAAATAGAACCCGACAACAGCGATTGCCGCAGCCGCCCCGATCAGATATGGGTGCGGGCTGAAAAGCTGTTTGGAAAGCAGCCCCTGCATGTTTATTGTCTCTTCCAAGTTGTCTGACTTGTTTTCGACAATACTATAGCCGGCAGTTTCCACAACCGCCATCAGATTATCCAGGCTGGTCTTCATCGGGTTAAAACTTACCGTGGCTTTCTGTTCAGCCAGGTCCACAACAGCATCGCCAACACCGGGACATTCCGACAGTGCCGCTTCAATCTTGCGGGCACAAGACATACAAGTCATGCCTTGAACAAAAAAAGAAACAGTTATATTGGTTCCACTTTCATCCGGCTGCATGGAAATATCAGAAGATTTCTTATTCAAGTTCTCTGATGCCCCGCAACAGCCCGCTAAAGAATTCTCTTTATTGTCTCCATGATTTTTTTCTCTCATAATTTACCTCTCGTCCGGTATTCTCAGGCAGCATTAAGAAATTAGTATTATAAGTTCTACCAGCAACCAGTAGTGTAATTATCAAACTCATTGTAAATATTGTCATAGATAAACCTCGTTTTTCATTTTGTTTAAAGTGTTGCTTAGAGGTATTGCAAGCGCTGTGCCAAGCACCGGTCAAACACAGATAACTATTCAATTTTATGTGATTTGCTTGGGTTAACAATTAATCGAAGTTCATTTTTATCGCAAAAATAGACATGGAGGTGGGTAAAATGTATCCGGTCTTTATGAAGAAAAGTGTCTAAAGCTGGATAATTAGTATCCAAAGTTCCCTACCCCTATTCCAAGAAAATAGCATTCACATTAACAACGGAAGCAAATAACACCAGTTAATTTAAAAGGTTAAACGCTAACCAATGCAATGTGGCATGTTTATTGCGTTATTATCGAAATCAAAAGATTAAAAAAACAATAGAGTTCCAATAAAACTTTAATGATCCGACATTCTATATTCGGGAATTTAAAAGGATAGATTATTCAATATTAGAAAGGAGGCTTTATGCTTTGTTGTGTTGGTTTTATAGGAGGGTATTCTGTGGGGCAATCTTTAGGTGGACATTGGACTTTTACCGCACCAGCGGTAGGTTTTGGTTTAGGCTTTTATGCTGATATGAAACTCATGCGTGGTATGCATGGGAAAAATTCCCCGAATAGTAATCAAAAAAGCAAGATGTCCTGTTGCGATTCATCTCCCAAGCGGGAAAAAACCGAAAATCCGCTATTACAAGTCAGTGATATCAACACAAAAGAGGTCCGGCGGGCAGTGGTTAGTAAATTTGAGTTGAGTTGATAAGAATTTCCTTTTTTATAGAATTTCTCAAGGCCAAGCTATTCATTACTTATGGACTTTATCGACCGGGAAATGTGAAAAATTCTCTGATCGGAATAATTATTTCTATTACTTGTAGAAAGCTTTCAATGATTGAGATTGTGGATTTATAAAAAAGGCGAAGTAATAACAAGAAATGATGCATTAGCAGAATCAGAATACGAATAACATGAAGAAACAGAAAAACTCAGTATTTCAACTTTTACTATTTATACTAGTGGGTATATTTTTAGCACAGATATTTATCCATCTCATATTTCATTTTAAACCCGACCTAAAACACTTTATTGACATGATCTCATCCGCGCTCTTAATGGTCATACTCTTATTGCCAGTGCTCTACAAATTTGTTTTTCGACCAATGTCCTTGGAAATTTCTCAACGTCAACGAGCTGAGGAGGAAAGAAAAAAAACGATATTTAACCTTCAAGAGGCGCTTGCAGATGTCAAAACATTAAGTGGTTTACTCCCCATTTGCGCTTCCTGTAAAAAAATCCGAGATGATACAGGCTATTGGAATCAAATTGAATCTTATATTCGTGATCATTCTGAAGTTGATTTTACTCACAGTATATGCCCTCAATGTGCGAAAGAGCTTTATCCAAATTTAAAAATTTGCGATGATAGTGGATAATGCCTCATACATTATATGTATTATTTCTTTTCCAGAAAAGCAGATATACTTAAGATTCCTAGATATCTTAGGTGATAAAGAGGTCTAATTTTTATGATCAAAACATCTGATACCGATCTTACCCGTAAAAGGTATAACCGGCTGGCCTTTTTCTATGATTTCTTGGAGGCTCCCTTGGAAATGTTCCGGTTCGCAGCGTGGCGGTCCAGGCTGACAGATCGAATCGCCGGAAACCGGGCACTGGAGGTCGGTATAGGAACCGGAAAGAACCTTCCTTACTATCCCCAGAATGTGCAGATTACTGCTATTGATTTCAGCCCCGGCATGCTCGTACGAGCTCAAAGCAAAGCGTCGGTTCTTGGCACTGCGGTGGAACTTCGAGAAATGGACGTCCAGCAATTGGCGTTCAGGGACCATTACTTTGATACGGTCTTCGCCACTTTTGTTTTCTGTTCGGTCCCTGACCCTGTGCTGGGATTAAAGGAACTTAAAAGGGTTTGCAAACCGGATGGCAGGCTCCTGCTCCTCGAACACATGCGGCCGGGCAACCCCCCTTTAGGCTTTTTCTTTGATTTGTTTAACCCCATGGTGGTGCGGATGATGGGTGCCAACATCAATCGCAGAACCATGGACAACATCAGAAAAGCGGGATGGAAAATCCTGTATGAGGAACGACTTTCCTCCGACATCGTCCGGTGGATCGAAGCCGAACCACTTTAGCTGGATACTTCTTATTCACTTGGATACCCTTCCAATGCTGAGATCGGATACTTTATATCCAAATTTCCCTACCCCTATTCCAAGAAAATAGCATTTCCATTAACCACGAAAGCATATAAAACAAGTAAAATCAAAAGGTTGAACGCTAACCAGCACAATGTGGCATGCTTATTGCTCTATAATCGAAATCAAAAGATTAAAAAACAATAGTTGTCATTAAGAGAAAAAATGCAGTTCCAATAAAATTTTAATGATCCGACATTCTATAATCGGGAATATAAAAGGATAGATTATTGAAGAACCCTGCAGCCCCGCTGAGCGGGATTTCCGCTACGCTCCATCCTTGATGCTCGGGATCTACACTTCGCTCCGGCAAGCTGACTGCAGGGAATGTTCTGCCTTGCGGCAGTGCTTCGCGGGACTGTAAGGAATTCTATCAATTTTTTTATTCGCTCGCTAACCCCGCAGCCCCGCTGGGCGGGATCTTCACTACGCTACGTCAAGTTGCGGGGAATGCGCTCGCTGTGCAGTTCAATATCAGAAAGGAGGCTTTATGCTTTGTTGTGTTGGTTTTATAGGAGGGTATTCTGTCGGGCAATCTTTAGGTGGACATTGGACTTTTACCGCACCAGCGGTAGGTTTTGGTTTAGGCTTTTATGCTGATATGAAACTCATGCGTGGTATGCATGGGCAAAAATCCCCGAATAGTAATCAAAAAAGTAAGATGCCCTGTTGCGATTCATCTCCCAAGCGGGAAAAAACGGAAAAACCGCTATTACAAGGCAGTGCTATCAACACAAAAGAGGTCTGACGGGACAGTGGTTAGTAAATTTGAGTTGAGTTTAATCGCAATTAATTGCTCCCATATACTTCGCGTGGCACAGCGTGGAGTAATGCCAATGAAACGCCAGCTTGCTCTTTTTCTGATGGTTCTGGTCTTTTTATTGACAGGATTTGACGAAAGTCTTGCCACAGTGGAGTGGGATGTTCGCCAAACATTAAAAATAGAAAAGAGTCCCCGTGATGCAGTAATGTCGGTTAATGGTAAATGGATTTACGTGCTCACCGACGAAGGTGAGATTCTGATCTACGCACCAAATGGCAAGCTTAGGGACCGTATTTCCGTGGGCGGTTCCATTGATGGGATCAAAGCAGGTCCTCGGGAAGATACTCTACTTCTCACCAGTCGCAAAGACTCCACGGTCCAGATCATCACCCTTGATTTTGTCTATAACATCAAGGTTGAAGGCTCGCCTTTTAAGGGCCCGGCTGATGCACCGGTGGTGATTGCCACTTTCAACGATTTCCAGTGACCGTACTGTGCCAGGCTGGTGCCTATACTCGAGCAGGTGCTCGAGAAATACCCCCAGGCAGTAAAACTTGTTTTTAAAAATTTTCCGCTGAAAAACCACAAGTTTGCCCAACCTGCAGCAATTGCCGCCCATGCGGCGGGCAAACAGGGCAGGTTCTGGGAATTTCACGATTTACTCTTTAAAAATTACAAACGCTTGGATGCAAAGAAGGTGAAGCAGATAGCCCGGCAGCTTAATTTAGACCTGGTGCAGTTTGAAAAAGATCAAAAAGACCCACAGATTCGGGCGTTGATCACACGGGATCTGTCGGATGCGGCCAGGGCGGGCGTCCGTGCAACTCCTACCGTGTTTATCAACGGCAGACTTTTGCGCAACCGCAAACTGCCCGGCTTCCAGAGTATGATCGAAAAAGAACTAAAAAAAATAAATTGAAAGAAAAAATGATTAAGCAAGGAGAGAAAAATGATCCATGTTGAGAATCTGACCAAACATTATAAGGATATCTGTGCCGTGGATCAAATCAACTTCGACATCCATAAAGGTGAAATCTTGGGACTGCTGGGTCCCAACGGCGCCGGCAAGACCACCACACTCCGGATGCTCACCGGCTTTCTGCGGCCCACCGCCGGAAATATTCGAGTCAAAGATTTCACCATTGAGGAAAATCCCTTAGAGATCAAAAAACTGTTAGGTTACCTTCCGGAATCGGCACCGCTTTACCATGATATGATCGTTTACGATTATCTGGATTTCGTTGCCAATATCCGGGAAATTGACCGTAATGAAAAACTCAAACGGATTAAGTATCTTGCAGACCTGTGTGGTCTTAACGATGTTATGCACCAACCCATCGGCGAACTCTCCAAGGGCTTCAAACAACGGGTGGGGCTCGCCCATGCCATGATGAGCGACCCGGAAATACTGGTTTTGGACGAGCCCACATCGGGCCTTGATCCCAACCAGATCATCGAGATTCGAGAGATTATCAAACGCATCGGAAAGGAAAAGACCGTCATCCTCTCCACCCATATTCTCAGTGAAGTCGAAGCTGCGTGCGACCGGGTTGTCATCATTAAACAGGGTAAAATCATTGCAGACGGCAGCATGGAAACCCTTAAGCAATCTGTAAATAGAAAGAACCGCATAAACATTTTGCTCCTGAATTCAGATTATGAATCGGTCAAAAAAGAACTCGGTTCCATTGCGGGCGTTGAGGAGGTACAAATGGAGACGAATAATGAGGGTGTCCTTCAGGCAAGTGTTATCTGCCGATCTTCGGCTGATCTTCGGGGCGATATTTACCGGAAAATCAAAGAGACCGAATGGATTTTGATAGAACTTTACCAGGAGACTCAAACCCTTGAGAATATCTTCCGAGAACTTACCACGGAGAACTAAGATGCGACAGGTTGTTCATATTTTCAGCAAAGAATTCAAAGGCTATTTTGTCACCCCTATCGCCTACATTGTCATATCCATTTTTCTTATCGTCACGGGGTGGTTCTTTTTTTCAACTTTTTTTCTTTTTAACCAGGCCAGTCTTCGAAACTTCTTTGATCTGCTCCCCCTTACATTCTCCTTTATCGTCCCGGCCGTCACCATGCGGCTGTTTTCCGAGGAGCTTAATGTCGGCTCTTATGAGATTTTACTGACCCTTCCCGTAACCTATCGTGACGTAATTCTTGGAAAATTTACAGCAGCAGTCGCTTTTGTGGCAGCTATGCTGGCTCCAACCCTGGCCTATCCCATATGCATATCATTTTTAGGTAAACTTGACTGGGGTCCGGTGGCAGGGGGGTACATCGGTGCGATTTTTCTGGGTGCCTCCTATGCAGCCGTCGGGCTTTTGGCCTCATCGCTGACACGCAATCAGATCATTGCCTTTATCATCGGCACGGCCATTTGCATCAGCCTCACATTGATCGACAAAATGCTTTTTTTCCTTCCTCGAACGTTGTTGCCATTTTTAGAATATCTGGGAGCCGATTTTCACTTCCAGAACATTTCAAAGGGCATTATTGACTCAAGGGACTTGCTTTACTTTCTGAGTGTTATTTTTATCAGTCTCTACGGCGCACATCTTGCGATGCAAGAGAAAAATTAAGGGGCATTTAAATGGGTCTGAAAAACATATCCGCAAAATATATAAAATTTCTTGCTTATCTGCTTGTTATTGTCCTGGTCAATTTGACAGGAATAACACTTTTTTCCAGGATTGATCTGACGGAAAACAAGATATACTCTATCTCAAATGCCAGCAAACGGGTCGTATCCACCCTTTCGGAACCATTGACCATTAATGTTTTCTTCACCCGGAACCTTCCAGCGCCCCACAATAGTGTCGAACAGTATCTCAAAGACCTGCTGGAAGAGTATGCGACCTATGCCAATCGATATTTTAACTACCGCTTTTATGATGTCAGCCCTGATGAGGGCGATATCAGTCGGGGAACTGAGGAAAATCGGGAATTGGCGAACAATTACGGCATTCATCCGGTTCAGATTCAGGCCTTTGAAAAGGATGAAATTAAATTTCAGAAGGCTTACATGGGCCTTGTGCTGATCCACGGCGACGTCATTGAACGCATCCCCACGATTACATCCACGGACGGACTCGAATACAAGCTGACAAACGCCATTTTAAAACTCAACAACAAGGTCAGCGCCCTCTTGAGCCTGCCCGAAAAAATCCGAATCAAACTTTTCCTCTCCTCTTCCCTCGAACAGGTTGCACCGTATATGGGATTGAACCCACTTACTGAAATGCCCGCAAAAATAGAGCGCATTGTAAAGAAACTCAACAACAAGCATTACGGCCAACTGCAATTCGAATATTTGGATCCCTCAACAGATCAGAACCTTAAAAAGGAATCTGAGAAGTATAACATTATGAGCCTCTCATGGCCGGCTATTTCCGGAAAAATCAAGAAGGGTAAGGGCGTTATCGGTCTTGTGATGGAATACAAAGACAAATCAGTTCATATCCCGCTGTTGCAGGTTTTCAAAATTCCGATCATCGGAACTCAGTACCAATTGACGGATATAAATCAGATGGAAGAGATCATCAACGAGAGCCTGGAATCCCTCATCGATATCAACGAGAATATAGGTTTGCTGGCAAGCCACGGCACCCTCGATGTTCAGGGCTCCTTCCAGACCGGCCCAACCCGATCGGGAGATTCGGATCATGTAAACAACTTTCGGGAGCTTATATCGGAAAATTACACGATTAAGGCCGTCAATCTTAAAGAGGGCAACATTCCGGAAGGCCTCGGCGGCCTGGTCATTGCGCGTCCCACGGAAACCTTCAGTGACTATGAGCTGCTTCAAATCGACCAGTTTCTGATGCAGGGTAAAAGCTTAGCCGTCTTTCTGGACGCCTTTAACGAGGTCATGCCGCCCAGTCCTCAGGGCATGGCCTTCAGGGGACAAAATCCTCGTTATGTTCCCTTAAAGACCGGACTCGAAAAACTTTTGGCCCATTACGGTGTCAGCATCAGAAAGTCGTATGTCATGGACGAAAGCAGCTTTAAACAGAGAACTCCGGCACGATTCGGCGGCGGGGAACGACCCATTTATTTTGCGCCGGTGATCAAAAACCGCAATATCAACCACGATTTGGAATTTATGAAGAATATTAAAGGTCTTATTGCCTTAAAAATTTCCCCGCTGGACTTGGATACGCAGCGCATCAAGGAAAACGGTCTTGCGGCCCACAGGCTCTTTTCCTCTTCGGAAAAATCCTGGGAAATGAGCGGGCAGATTAACCTCAATCCCATGATCATTCAGCCGCCGAAATTAGCTGATGATATGCAGAGCCTGCCCCTGGCATACATCATCACAGGTGAATTTCCCAGTTATTTTGACGGCAAACCCATTCCCGAGAAGACTTTGGCAAAGGGTGATGTTAAAGAATCAGCCGCCCGGAAAGAACCGGACAAGAAACCCGATGTTGATCTTTCGAAAATAAAGGGTGAAGGCGAATTCCTCTCCCAAGGAAAACCCGGCAAAATCTTTTTGATGGCATCCTCGGATATGCTCAAGGACAATATCCTCGACACAAAAGGCCGCAATCCGAATACCATGTTTATTATGAATCTGCTGGATTACCTGAACAACCGGGAAGACATTGCCATTATGAGAAGCAAGGAGCAGCGCTTTAATCCTTTGGCTGATACCGGCGCAGGGATCAAGACAGTCATAAAATCTTTTAACATCGCGGGGCTGCCCGTACTGGTCGTACTGTTCGGTCTAACGGTCTGGTTCCGCCGGCATTCGCGAAAAAAACACATCCGGATGATGTTTCAGAAATAGGAACGGCACCCATGAAACTCAAGAAAGAGTACGGCATTCTTTTTATTGTGATAGTAGCGCTTTCTTTATATCAGATTCTCCGCAATCCGGACAAAATCAGCTACCGGTTGCCGGAGTTGCCCGAAATCTCAAAAGGGAACATTACAAAAATTGAAATTTCAAAACCCGAAGGCCCCATCGTATTGAGCAAGACCGCTAATGGATGGAAGCTTCTGCCCCAGGGTTATCCGGCCGACACGGACAGAGTTAAAAACATGCTGAACATCATCAGAAAACTCACCCTGACAACCCTGGTTTCCGAATCCAAATCCTATGACCGCTATGGTCTGGATAACGAAAAAAAAATTGCGGTGAAAGCCTGGCAGGGGGAACAACTCGAACGGGAATTTGATGTGGGCAAAACGGCCTCATCTTCCCGGCACACCTTTGTCCGGATTGCCGGAGACCACCGCGTCTATCATGCCCGGCAAAATTTCAGAAGTGACTTTGACCAGACAATGGAACGTCTCAGGAACAGGAATGTGCTTTCTTTTGATAAAACAGAAATTCATGAAATCCACATCATCCAGGGCCGGCAATCGATGGTCATCACCCGCAGGCAGATACCGGTGACTGTTACTGCCGATAAAAAAGAGCAAGCAAAGGAGACCACGGATTCGGAAACCGGAGCCTTGTGGCAGACTGGTGAGGGTAAAAAAGTTGATGAATCCAAATTGAACCCCCTGCTTTCGACCCTTTCCAACTTAAGCGGTGATAAATACATCAGCGGCCGCGAAAAAGGGGATTTCACTGATCCGATTTATAAAATTTTGTTAAAAGGCACCCGGGATTACTCCCTGTCCATATTTGCCAAAACAGACAAGGATAGTGAAAACTATCCCGCCGTTTCTTCTGAAAACGACTACCCGTTTGAACTGCCCAGATGGAAGGCAGACGATATTATGAAAAACCCGGATGAGATGCTGGTAAAAGATGAAACAAGCAAAACTTCAAAATAAAATCGGCCGGGAAGGGCTGAAGCCGATCAAGTCAGAAAGCGGCCGCGAAGCGGTTTCGTACAGCTTGCATTTTGAAATTGTTTTATTAAAATTCAGATTTATTAGGAGAAAAGGACTATGCATTTTGAAGACTTATCATTAGGAGGGCAATGGGAGGCAATGATAATTATGATAGTTGTCGCTTCCTGGGTTCTATACTCATGTTTGGCCCCTAAAAGCATGAAAGAGTGGCGCAATGCAGGGTTGGTTCAAGCTTTTATCATAGCCCTTTATGCGGAAATGTACGGTTTTCCGCTAACCATATATCTTCTGACATCTTTCTTCGGGATAGACATCCCCTGGTTGCATACAAACGGTCATCTCTGGGGGACTCTTCTGGGACTGAATGATACCGGGGCCATGATAGAAATGTCTATTGGTTTTATTTTCGTTTTAGCTGGGTTAGTGCTGATGGCCAGTGGATGGCGCTTGGTATTCAGTGCTCAAGAGAAGGATGAACTTGCAACTGACGGCATTTACAAATATGTGCGACATCCCCAGTATACAGGCATCTTTATCGCTCTCTTCGGGCAGTTGATTCACTGGCCGACGGTCCTTACCTTACTTTTATTTCCCGGCATTGCCTGGGCTTATTATCACCTGGCCCGCAAAGAGGAAAAAGCTATGATATCGAAATTCGGGGATGCCTACCGAACATACATGCAGAACGTTCCCATGTTCTTTCCGAAACTCAAGCATTTGCGACTATATCTGGGGCAAGCAAATACCTGAAAGAAATAGAGTTTAATGAAGGAGGAAGCAAATGAGGAAAACCATTTACTGGTTTGGCTTTGTAATGTTACTACTGGCTATCGGACTCTCGGGATATATCACACCTAATGCCTGGTCCATGGATAAGCAAGCGTATAAAAACATCTCCGTAGGTCAATTCGAGAAATTAATGGATCAGAAAGATTTCACTCTCATCAATGTCCATATCCCCTATCAGGGGGAGATTGCCAAAACTGACCTTTTGATCCCTTTCAATGCCATCGATCAGGACAAAAACAGACTTCCCAATAACAAAGATGCCAGAATCGTAGTATACTGCATGGCGGGACATATGGGTTATATCGCTGCTGAAAAACTGGCACAAATGGGTTATACTGGTGTGCTCCACTTTAAAGGTGGAATGAGAGCCTGGGCCAAGAACGACAAACAGATAGTGTATCGCCGCAATTAGGCCGAGAAGGTTCTGATGATGGATGCCAACATCTAATTTGTTTTGGATTTCGCCTGTCCCGTTATCGGGGATATTCGGATTTTGCCTGAACAGACTTTTCGTTCAGGTGCTATTTATCACTCCACCAGAAGTCGTTTTTTTCCACCGGATCATAGGTCTTCCACTTGCCGTCAACAAAAACTTCCGGTGATAATCTTGTTTCATCGCGGCCGCAGCGCATTAAGCGGTCCATTGACATTACCCAGCCCGTCAACATACCGTGTTTTTTAAGGCTTTGCAGGCTGTATTCGGAGTCAGATGGATACATAGGGCATTCGCCGTACCTGACGGCAGAGAGATGATTCAGCGGCCCCCGGTAGAATTGGACCATTAAAGACAGCGGGTCGGCCCCTCGATCGGTTTCAGCCTGCATTGATTGCGAGTAGGTACAAGATGCAATCAGGCCAAAAAGGATCAAAAGCAAAATCAATTTTACAAGAGTTTTTTTCATGTTCCAGAGGATTAATATCAACAGCAAATATATTGTTGGCTATTTTGTTTACTTTCACTATTATCAGTTCTGACAGACTACATCAAGTGTGTAGATTTTTGAGTTCGACTAATTTATCAAATGTTCAAACAAATCGAACGACTTTTGACTGGTCCATTCTCGGGATCCGAAAACCTTGCCGATGATTCCTCCTTCTTTGTCCAGAATAAAGGTGGTCGGAACGGCTCTTATCCCAAACTGCGACCCTATTTTCCCTTTTGAATCCAGCAGAGCTGTGAAAGTCAGCTTATACTTGTTGAAAAAGTCTTTCACCCGTGTTGCAGGCTCCCGCAAATTAACGGCAACCATGGCAAAATCTTTATCTTTAAACCGCTTATGTAATTTTTCC
>JAQYVG010000008.1 GCA_030145595.1 Desulfobacterales bacterium
AATCATAACCATTCTATCATCCAATCCTTGTCTGCAGAATTGGCAGAAGATACTGATGATACTATTGATTTTATTAAAAAAGCTTTTTTTTATGTCCGTGACACAATAAGATTCGGTGGTGACATATGGAAAGTCAAGGCCTCGGAAACTTTACAGATGAAATTTGGACCATGCTTTGGGAAAAATACTTTATTTATGGCAATTTTAAGAAACCAAGGAATTGCTTGTACACTGTCTGCTAATCCTATGAAAAGGACATTCGCTAAGCCCAGTGTGGGAACGGCCTACATTTTTTTTTCAAATCCATTTTTCCATTGCTTCACAAAAGTAAATTATAATGGTCAATGGATTGACCTTGATCCAACATTAGACAAAGACAACTATGAAACATTTTTCAAACCTTTAGGAGTGAATTGGGACATAGATTGGAATCCAAACGGTATGGGACCTATTTATAGTGAATCTATTGTGGGAGAAAGCGTCTCTTATGATGATATTGACAAAGCGTTAAATGCAAATTTGAACTCATGGTATTTGTTCAAACATGAACCAAATTTTTTAATCAAGCCATGGCTTTGGATGGGTAATAAAACTATGTGGGGAAAAATAGATAAAACTCTTATGAATTAATCATTTAATGAATAGCATATTCGGTTATATGCTTCTCATATGGTGCGCGCCAAAATACTTAGACAAATTAACTTAAAGGAGAAATAACATGAATTATACATACGGTCTTTATGTCTACAATAACGTAGAGGTTTTACGGGACGCCCATAAAATTATAAGTTTCTATTTTGTCTGACATATGATATGGACCTGTCATGCCACGCAACGCCCGCATTGATGCTCCGGGTGCCCTTAATCATATCATTGTAAGAGGCATCGAGCGGAGAAAAATATTTGAAGATGACACCGACAGGATTAATTTTCTGGATCGACTGGGTAAGGTGCTTTCAGAAACCGGCACAAAATGTTTTGCATGGGCCCTGATACCAAACCACTTTCACCTTTTACTGCGCACTGGTGCTTGTCCGCTTTCCACTGTTATGCGCAGGCTTCTGACCGGCCATGCAATGAACTTTAACCGTCGACATCGTCGCAGCGGCCAGCTTTTTCAGAACAGGTACAAATCGATTCTCTGCCAAGAAGATACATATTTACTTGAACTGGTACGGTATATTCACCTTAATCCAATTCGGGCCAGACTTGTTACCGACATAAAAATTCTGGATAAACATCCTTTTTGCGGGCATGCAATTATCATGGGGAAAAAGAAAAAAGATTGGCAAGATGATGCTTATGTTCTGAAACTGTTTGATAAAAAGAAATCAACTGCGCGACGCCGTTACAAAATATTTGTTCAGAAAGGCATCCAGGATGGCAAGCGTCCTGAACTTACCGGGGGCGGACTCATTCGAAGCAGCGGTGGCTGGTCTATGATCAAGTCCCTTCGACGGGCAAATATTCATTTTAAAAGTGATGAGCGTGTGCTTGGCGATTCTGATTTTGTTGAAAAGGTTTTAAAGGCTGCCGATGAGTCATTGAAGCGAAAATATCGGCTAACCTCAGAAGGCTACGATATAAATACTCTGGCGGATAGGGTGGCGGAGATATTTTCAATTAAACCGGAGGAAATCTTTCAGCCAGGCAAACAACCGACAAAAGTTAAAGCTAGAAGCCTTTTGTGCCACTGGGCAACGCGTGAATTGGGGTTTACCATGACAGAATTGGCACAAAAATTCAAAATGTCTCAGCCCGCAGTAAGCATGAGTGCGCAACGAGGAGAACATATTGCGGCAGAAAAAGGTTTTTCGCTAACTGACGAATAGAAACTTATAATTTGATGGGCGTCCCGCTTACTGGGCGTCCCTTACCGCTTACACCTGGTCAGGCATGGCGTTAAGCATCGCGCAGTTAAGTCTGGCCCTTGCTTATCAAGGGATTCCTTTCATACGAGGTGAAGCATGTGGAACTATAGAGTTGTACGGAAAAAGAATAATTACATTGATCCTGCAAATAAAAAAGAAAGAATAGATTACACCTATGCCATACATGAGGCGTACTACGATGAAAACGGATATGTAGGGGCTATCACCCAAGATCCGGTAGGGCCCTTTGGAGAGAATATAGAAGAGCTAATGCATTCTTGGGTGATGATGGCAGAGGCATTCGGTAAGCCTGTTCTTGATTATGATAAAATTCCTGAACCGGGATACGGCAGAAAAAAGGATCCTATAGGATCTGAACTTGATAAGAGGCTGAATGAGATCAAAGCTGGTAACAAGGATGGGATTCCCTGGGAGCATGTAAAAAAAGAGTTGGAAAAGAAGTGGGGTCCGTTTGACGAAGAAGCCTATCAAAAACAGGTAGACGAAGAAAGATTGGAAAAGGAGAAGATTCATAGTGATGCCTTCATAGGCACACCAACGCTTAAAGAACTCATCAAGAAAATGTATTCGAATTATCATGAATATATCCAACGCGACAAGGTTGAAAATCCTTGGAAATACCCGGCAAAGGATGCCTAACCTTGCTCTTTCAGCCGACAGCTAAACGCTGCGGCTGAAGAGCCTGTTATACCTGCATTCAATGTTTTGAAAACGAACAAAAAGTTACGTTTAGCAACATATTGTGTTATATCGCTACAAATTATAATTTAGGAGGTATTTACCATGACGACCGCTGTAAGAGTATCAGATGCTCTGGTACGAGAGGCCAAGATATATAGCAAAATAGACAAACGATCATTGACGGGGCAGATCGAACATTGGGCAAGAATTGGTAAATGCGCCGAAGAAAACCCTGACTTAACGTATAGCTTAATTAAGGACATTCTTATCGGCCTTGTAGAGCTTGAACATGGGGAATTGTCAGAATACAAATTCGGATCGTAGCCAATGAAAATCCTTCAATCACGGTCATTTGAACGAAAAGTCAAAATCATCATTTGCCCGCCGCCGGTTAACTCTATGTTCAACGGTCTCGTTATTTACGGTCAAAGTGGGAGAACTGCATGGTAAAGGTTCCTCTGCCCTGGGTAGCGGAGCGCAATGCGGTTGAGTAGCCGAACATATGGGCCAGAGGAACAGAGGCCCTGATGACCTGCAGGCCCTTTTTGTGTTCAATCGATTCGATTTTGCCGCTACGGGCATTAAGATCCCCGATGGCCTCCCCCATAGAAGCTTCCAGAACATAGACGCTTACATCCATAATCGGGTCGAGCAGAAAAGGCTGCCCGTTTGCAAGGGCTGTTTTGCAGGCCATGGACGCACTCACAGTATAGGCCAGTTCCGTGCCCAGGGATTCCTTAAAGGAGCCGCCGGTAAGGACGGCTTCAACATCGACCACCGGATAGCCCATCAAGGCTCCGCTTTCCAACGATTCCATCACTCCTTTTTCGATGGCAGGTATAAAAATATCGGGTATCGTTTCTGCGTTGATTGCGGATCTGAACCGATTTTCACTGCCGCGCTGCAGCGGTTTCAGTTTTAATTTTACTTCGCCAAAGTGGCGCTGCCCGGAGATTTCCTTATCAAACACGGCTGAACCCGCCGCTTCTTTGGCAATGGTCTCCCGGTAGACGACCTGGGGCTTGCCCACATTGACGTTGGTCTTGAATTCGCGTTGCATGCGGCTGATAATAACCTCAAGGTGCAGCTCTCCCATGCCGGATAAAATTGTCTGCCCGGTATCGTCGTCTTTCTTGAACCTTAAGGTCGGATCTTCGGCGATAAATTTTTCTAACACTTCATCTAACTTTTCTTCGTCGACATGAGTTTTCGGCTCCACGGCCACAGAGATGACCGGTTCGTAAAACTCAATTTGTTCAAGCAAGACCGGATGATCGCGTGAACACAGGGTTTCGCCGGTTGAAGATTCCTTCAAGCCGACAATGCCCACGATACTGCCGGCAGAGGCGGTCTCAATGCGCTCTCTTTTGTTGGCATGCATCCTTAAGATGCGGGCAAGTTTTTCATCTGTTTTGCGACCGGGATTGTACACATTTGATTTGGCCTGCAATTCACCGCTGTATATTCTGACATATGAGAGTTTCCTTCCTTCCATCAGGGCTACCTTAAAAATTAGCGCCGCCAGCGGATCGGTACTTTTAGACCGGCATTCAATGCTTTCTCCTGTTTCCGGGTGCGTCCCTTGCATGGGGGGTACGTCGATCGGGCTTGGAAGGAATTGCACAATGGCGTCTAGAAGTGGTTGTATGCCCTTATTTTTCAAAGCACTGCCGCACAAAACCGGAACAAGCTTCAAGTCTATGGTTGCTTTGCGGATGGCGGTTACTATATCTTCCGGAGCAATCGGGACTTCGGATAGATAGGCCTCCATAATTTTATCGTCAACTTCAGCCAGAGTTTCGATCAGCTTTTCATGATATTCTGCGGCAGTTTCAAGAATGTCCGGGGAGATTTCTTCGGTTGTAAAAGCCTCTCCCAAATCGTCTTCCCCCCAGACAATCTGCTGCATACGGATCAGGTCGATGATGCCGCTAAAGTCGTCTTCCGATCCAAGGGGCAATTGTGTGATCAGCGGATTGGCATTCAGCCTCTTTTTCATCATATCTACGGCACCGAGGAAACTGGAGCCGATCCTATCCAGTTTGTTGACAAATGCAATTTTTGGAACATGATATTTGTCGGCCTGCTTCCAGACGGTTTCCGACTGGGGCTCCACCCCGCCGACAGCGCAAAAGACGCCGATAGCACCGTCAAGCACGCGCAATGAGCGTTCAACTTCGATTGTAAAATCGACATGTCCCGGGGTATCGATGATCTGTATTTCCTTTTGCTTCCAGTGGCAGGTGGTTACGGCGGAGGTAATCGTAATGCCGCGTTCCTGCTCGTCCTGCATCCAGTCCATCACCGCTTCACCGTCATGGACTTCACCGATTTTATGTGAACGACCGGTATAGTATAGTATGCGTTCAGTCACGGTGGTTTTTCCGGCATCAATATGGGCGATGATGCCGATATTCCGTATGCGGTCTATGTTGCTTATTTTTTTCATCGTATCAACAGCATGTTGGCCTTAAAGGGAAAACGAAGACCAATATGGCCGGCAAGAGTCGTCGATTCGCGTCCGTCGATCAAAATTTTTACGGCATTGATTTCAGGAATGTTTAAAATCAATGAGTTGACGATTGAAAATATGGTCATCTGTTCTGACTGAATGCCTCCGGGATGAGCATCTTTTAGTGTTGCCGTTAAATCAACATAGGCCGTTCCGTCCGGGTCAACAAAAAGTGCCAGAAGTTTAGTGCCCGACGGGATTGTACGCATAAGCCCTTTTGTGGGTCCTTGAATCAGGGCTGCGATGATGGTTTGGCCGAACCGGGCCGGATCGGTCGCATAAGACAATTTGCGTTCTTCGGCTATTAAAAACGAATTTTTCTTGGTGGAAAAATATAGCTGCACAATCGCTTTGTCAGCATGCTGCGCTGTATTGATTTGGGAATTTTGACCGCTGTGGTCTAAAGCCGAAGATATATGGGGTGCACCCGGAATTAACATATAAAAGGTGCAGACAGCCAAAATTTTAAAAACTGCAAAAGATGAATGGTGTTGCGATGCTGACATATTTAGTGCCTATTGTAAATTCATCAAAAATGACATGGTTTATTAAGCCAACAAGCTCAGTATGTCAAGGAAAGAAGGGATTTGCGGGATTTATTTAGCAAATCATAAACATTGACCACAACATTGAAACTCCCTGCAGCGGCTCGACTGTCTTCGACCCTGAGCTCAGACCGAAGGGAGCTCGTCGAAGTCATGTAGGGAGTTTAAGTGTTTAATAACACTCGCCTGTACAGTTGACATTTGGCTTGATAATAATATAGCTTATTGAATATTGCAATTCAGGTATTAAAAGGAGATGAAAAATGGCTCATGTGTCTGAAAAAAGAATTCTGGTAGTAGATGATGAACCGGATGTGCGTAATTTTTTAGCCGCCTGTTTAGAAGATGCCGGTTTTGACGTTGAAACGGCCGTTGACGGAATAGATGCTCTGGAAAAAGCGGAGGCGTATTCTCCCGATCTAATGACGCTGGATATGGTTATGCCGCGTATGAACGGAATCAAAGTGATTCGCAAGCTGCGAGAAAAGGAAAAGTGGGCCAATTTGCCTGTGATTGTCATTACGGCCCATGCCCAAGACGAAATGGGGAGTGACCAAATCAAGGAATTCGTTGCTCTGACATCCGGATTACGTCCACGAATCACCATGGAAAAACCGATATCCCCTGCAAATCTGGTAAAAACCATTTGTAAGATCCTGGATGTCGAGCCGGAAACCGCGGAGAAGATGGACGCAGAACTTGCCGATGAACGTAACAAGCTCTTAAATCTAATTAGTGAGACCGATTCAGACACATTAAAAAAATTAAGTGAAATGTTGAAAAACAAATAGAGGGTTTATTTAGCCCTGAAAAACCTGGTCCTCTGGGCCAGGATATTTACCAGCCTGATTACAAATTAAATCGCAAATACATCATTTTTCAAAGGTCTCGGAACAGACCGCTCAATCTATTATCAGAATATCTGCCACCACTTCCCAGAGGTATTTGACCCGTAGATCCGGCATCCCGTATGTTTCCGCCACGGCTTTGATCTGACCGTGGCAGCTGTGGCACGGGACCACCAGCATCTTAGCACCGGTCCTTTTGATCTGTTCCATCTTCCTGCGGGCATAATGGATTCTTTCGTCCCGGTAGGGGGTCAATAATGTTCCTCCCCCGCCCCCGCAGCAGTATTGGTTGCCGCCTGCAGGAAAGAGATCGACCCAGTCGGAAATACACTGGTCCAGGATCCAGCGGGGTTCCTCGTAATATCCATGTCCGAACAGCTCTTGGGACTTGCGGCCGTAATTGCAGGGATCGTGGTAGGCGACACGATGGGTTATCTTTGTTTTATCAAGCCGGATCCGTCCGGAGCGGATGTAGTCCACCAGAAGATCGAACACGGTTAAAGCTTCGAAACGGTCGAAGAAGTCCGGGTACCATTTTTGCAGCCCGTACCGGGTTGCCAGATAAGCATGCCCTCATTCCGGATACATTAGACTGGAAATGTTGAGCTGTTCCATATGTTCAACGATTCGGCCGATAAAAGTCTTCATGGCGTCATCGTCACCCGAAAAGAGGCCCCAATTCACCCCCTCCCAGTTTTGACTCGGAATCGTCCAGTCTTCTTGGGCCAAATGAAATATCTTCCACCAGTGCACAAGATCCTCGTTCTGAGTGTTTACCAGTTTGTTGTGCAGCGTGTGTAAAAGATTTGCACCTTTTTTGTCGACAGGAATCTTGAAATCTGAAAAGCCCGGCGTTTCTGCCAGCTCCGCGCCCACATCTTCGATAATGAAAACAAAATCTTCGGCGGGCAGGCCTAAATTGTTGCCGGTCTTCAGACCCAGCTCCACGCCCTTATGGATCATTCCCGGAACTTTTTCTCGCTCCACCATTCCGCGGGCGGCCCGTATCAGGTTGGCGATATTGATTCCCATGGGACAGGCATGTTCGCACTTACCACACATGGTGCAGAGCCAGGGCAGCTTGGAGTCGATCAGTTCGCTGTCCCTGCCCATGAGCACCAGGCGGACGATTTTCCGGGGGTCAAACCCTTTGGTACCGGTCAACGGGCATCCTGCCGCACAAGTGCCGCAGGCCATGCACAAATCAACCGGGCTGTTAATCGGACGCAAAGGGGCCTGTTCTTTGATGACGGACGGATATCGTTTGGTTATAGTTTCCATAGATAATGATTCCTTGATATATTTACAGCGCTGCTTCGATGGCGCCCATGATTCCGTTTTCCTCGAAACTTTCTATAATTGTGGCGCTGTTGGGACAGCCGGCGGCGCATACCCCGCATCCCTGACAGGCCGCATGATCCACCTGGACCCTTTGCAACTCGAAATCCATGTAGCGTGCGCCATGGGGACATACATGCATGCAAGTTTCGCAGAGCGAACAGAAGACATGGCGCACCCGGGCAGTATGCCTTGAAGCAATCATTGTATCTTTAGAGAGTATGCGCAGTGCTCTCTGCGCCGCAGCTTTGCCTTCATCCATGGCTTCATTCGCCCGAGACGGAGAACGCCCCACCCCGCATATAAAAATGCCCTCCCGGCCGGTATCAACCGGACGCCATTTACTGTCCGCTTCCCTGATAAAGCCGTCGCAGGTGGTTTTTAAATTAAAAATTGAAACCAGGTCTGCGGCCGGATTGGGTACGATACCGGTGGCCAGGGCAACCAGGTCCGCTTCAAAAAAGACCGGTTCATCAAGTACGGGATCCGATCCCTCTACCATGATCCGGCCTGATTCTATGCGCACCCGTGGTTTGTTCTCCAAATCATAGGGGATAAACATAACGCCTTTTCGGCGGGCCTGGGTATATACTTGTTCCGAATTTCCATAGGTCATGATATCTCGGTAAAAAATATAAACCTGCGATTGTGGATAGACTTCTCGGAGAGTAATCGCCGCCTTCAGGGATTTTAAGCAGCAGATACGGCTGCAATAATTGCGCGGTTCTTCACGGGAATCCACGCACTGAATAAAAACTATCGTTGCGTTTGAGCCGACTGCAAAATCCGGCTGTTGAAGGCGTTCCTCAAGTTCGAACAGGGTCGTGATCTTATTGTTTTTTCTGTACGAGTAAGCCGTTGTTTCCGCAGCTCGCCCGCCGGTGGCCAGAATGGTGACACCGTGCAAAAGAGACTTTTCATCTTTATTGTTGCTGCGAATGCGGGTGACAAACCGACCGGGATTGCCAAAACTTTGTATTACTTCGGCTTCAGAATGGATTGTAATCAGCGGATGATTTTCCACCTCGGTGACAAGTGTTCTGATCGTCTCTCTGCTCTCTGCTGACTGGATATTGGACCAATTGCCTCCCAATCGGCTTGTCTTTTCCACTAAAGATACCTTAAAGTCCCGAACTGCCAATGATATTGCCGCTGTCAGACCGGCCGGGCCGGCGCCGACAATCAAGGCACTTTTGCTTACCGGGTAAAGGGCGGGCTCGACCGGATTATGGCTGAAAAGTCGCCGGATACTCATCTCCAGTTCACAAAGTACTGCCCGGGTTCGAAAGGCAAGATCGGTCGCCTGGTCAACCATGCTGCGCAGATTGATGACTTCCATCAGTGACGGCATAATTCCTGTTTCTTGGCTGAGCTCTTTCAGGCGGGGCAAGTAAACCAAGGGATTGCATGCGGCCAGCAAGAGACGGTTGGCCGTTGTATTGCGCAGCATCGCAATCATTTCGTCCCATCCGTTTTGATCGCAAATCATCTTAATGCGGGCAATCTCTATCCTGCCCGGCATGTTTTTGAGTTCGGCTTTGATCCTGTCCCAATCCAGCACCGGTTTAAGGAAGTCTCCGCAGGTACAAAGAACGATCTGAAGCTGGGGTTTTTCTTCACAGACGGCATCAAAATAAAGTTTTTCCGGTCTTTGCTGCAATAAAGCAGATCCCTTTTTAGACACCGAGCGGCCGGCCTTTTCTGAAGCAACGCTGGCACTGATGACCGCCCCTTGAATATCCATGAAACCCCGAGCGGAATTAACGGTAAAAACGCCTTCCCGACTTGCAAATTCAGGAAGCTGGAATTCCGGATTTTTCCCGGTTGAGAGCACTGCCATATCAAATGTTTCATCAATCGGATTTCCGGAAGAATCGATATAACTGATAAGAATATCTTTATCATTTTCAGCCGGTTCGATACTGTGAACCCGGCAGCGGACAAAGCGGATACCGGCGTCCTTTTCCGCCCGATCCTTGTAGCGCTGGAAATCCCGTCCGAAAGTACGCATGTCCATGTAAAAAATAGCGGTCCGGGCATCTTTACCGATTTTCCGGCTGGCAAGGAGAGCCTCCTTAACAGCGAACATACAGCAGGCAGTGGAGCAGTAATCGGCTCCGATCATTATATTTCTCGACCCCACACACTGGATCCAGGCGATTTTTTTTAAGGCTTTGCCGTCCGATGGTCGAAACAGCCGCCCTTGATAAGGCCCGCTGCTGCTAAGTATTCTTTCAAATGCCGTGGCCGTTACCACATTCGGCAAATGTCCGAAGCCGTAAAGGTCAACATGGCCGGGATCGTACAGTTCCACCCCGGTGGAGATAATAACCGCCGGGATATTTTCAAGCACAAGCGTTTCGGGTTGGTTGTCAAGATCAATGGACCCGGTTGGGCAGGCATCCCGGCACGCTCCGCAAAGGCTGCAGGTGTCCCAGTCTATGACGCGCTGATTGGGAATCTGATGGGGCGTTGGAAGATAAATTGCTTTACGCTTTCTAAAACCTGCGCTGAATTCATCTGAAATTTCGATATTGCATTCAGATTCACAATCCCGGCATCCGGTGCAGCGATCAGGATCAACACCTTGGGGGCGTCTTGAAATGGTTACTGTAAGGTTTCCGGCATTTCCCTCGATGGAAATTATTTCTGTTGATAGCAGAATCTCAATATTTTCGTGAAACAACCCTTTTCGGAGGCAAAACTGCTGTCCGTTATCCCGATCGATCATGGGCAGCATGCGACACATGCCGCAGTGATTATCCGGAAACTGATGGTCCAGCTGAGAAAGGATCCCCCCCATCGCCGGGGCTTTGTCGATAAGACATACACGGTGTCCCGTTTCGGCCAGATCGAGTGCCGAGCGGATTCCGCTGATCCCGGCTCCTACTACCAGTATCTTTGTATTTTTAATCATTTTTCAATATTTCTGGATGGACATTAGACGCTCGATTCTGACAACTCTTCTTCAAACACTAAATACGGGATCGGTTCCGATATATCGCGCCCGGGTTGATAGTCAAACAGTGCCTGGGTCTGGGCCGCCACCGTCCGGAATATATCGGCAACCGGAATATTACTGGGGCAGACACTGCTGCAATGTCCGCATCCCACACAGGCGTGGCTCATGTGCGCAAGGCGGGTTAAGTGAAACATGGTGGTGTCCGTCGGCAGTTTAACGGCCCCCCGTTTCATGGCTCGTCGCAGCAGCGTTTCCGGGGGGTGTGCGAAAATGTCGGTTATAAAAACACACTCTTTGCAATAGCAAACCGGGCAGCTGATACGGCAGCTGTGACAACTGAGACATGTAGCAATGAGTTCTTGAAATTTTTCAATATGATTTATTTTTTCAACGGTTGCTTTAAAAAGGGCGTCTCGAGCCGCTATCCGCCCTTGAAGAAGTTTCCCGACCGCTGCCGCCCTACTCTCCGGCTCATCTGCAACCGCAAGCTCCAGTTGGGTGATCAGCGTATCACCGGTTTCGGTTTCGGCCGTGATCCCTACTCCGCCTTCGGGAGCCCCCAGCAGACTTATCGTTAAATCCACCCCTGCCGGCGTGAACTGCTCACAGACTCCGCATGCCCGGGTTACCTCGGCTTGCATATCAGGATTTTTGTAAAAAACAGATGTAAAATCAGAAACTTCGGAAGCATGCTGAATATATGCCTGATTTTCCAGGCGTCCAAGACATTCGACTCCGATTAGAATCACATTTTCAAGAGAGCACTGTTTCAGTTTCACCAGTTCAATCAAGGCCCGCTGTTCGCAGGGCCGCAAAACCAGGGCTATCCGCTTTCCTGTGGGTTGTTTTGTGACGGCAGCCGCTTGGCGGGCAGCGTTGAACGGGGCAACCGGTGCCAGTGGGTCTATTCCTTCCATCTTGCCGGGGTCGCAAAACAGAGTCGGCATCGGCAATAGGGAATAAGGGTTGCGGGCTGCCGCCAGTATTGCATCTACCAGTTTTTGGGAAAGCATTTTTTCAAGGACCGACTTGACGGCATGAACAGGGGATCTATTCTTTACTAAAGCATATCTGATCATTAAGGACCTCGCTTAAAGCACCATTCGGTTGTTTGTCTGACCGGGGCCTAACGTTTTGATGGCCGTAACAAAATCAGTCATGTTCTGCTGAAATTCCGGTCCCTCACTGGCTCCGATCCAGCGGAGTCTTAAGCGCTCCGGCTCGAATCCGAATTGTTCCAGAATTTTTCCTGTACCTAAAATCCGCTTTTTGGCCTTAAGATTGCCATCGATGTAATGGCAGTCTCCCGGATGGCAGCCTCCTACGAAAACACCGTCTGCGCCGTCCAGAAACGCCTTGAGGATATATTTGGAGTCTATCATTCCGGTGCACATCATGCGTATCATCCGAATATGGGCAGGATATGAAAGCCGGGATGTTCCCGCCAGATCAGCGGCCGTATAGGCACACCAGTTGCATACCAGCGCAATGATTTTAGGTTCAAAGGCGGTCATGTGTTCACCTGTTAAACTAATTTTTTACTGCTTTAATTAAAGTGCTTACCAAAGAAGTGCCTCTATCTCCCCCATCACTTGCCGGTTCGTAAAATGTCTCACACCGGCCGCGCTGCTGGGGCACACTGCTGAACAACTGCCGCAGCCTTGGCACAGGGCCTCGTTGACTTTGGAAATGCTTTGCGCCGCATCAAAATGTATGGCGGAATAGGCACAAATTTGAATACAGCTCTGACATCCTGCACAGAGATCAGGGTCAATATACGATATTGCGGCCCTGGTCCTGACTGTTCCTTTGGACAGCAGCGCGATCGCTTCTCCGGCAGCTCCCAGGGACTGGGCCACCGTATCCGGTATGTCTTTGGGCCCCTGGCAGCATCCTGCCAGAAATATTCCACGCACCGGTGTACTCACCGGCGCCAGCTTGGCATGCAGTTCGTTGAACCACCCGTCCTGATCTCTTGAAACACCGGTTATCCGCCCGATTTCTTCGGAGCCTTCGGCCGGCTCCAGTCCCACACTTAAGATGACCATATCCACCGGCATCCTTAATGTGCGGCGGGTCAGGGTGTTTTCAGCCACGACAATAAGCCTGCCTTTATCCGCCGGATCTTCCGGGATGTCGGTTACTTCAGCCACCTTTCCACGCACAAAATGAACACCTTCCTCCTGAACCCGGTTGTAAAACTCTTCATAAAGCTTACCGGGTGCTCGTATGTCGATATAAAATTCCCAGACTTCGGCATCGGTCTTTTCTCTTATCAGGTGGGCAAACTTCATGGAATACATGCAGCAGACCCGGCTGCAGTATTTTCGGTGCCGTAAATCCCGGGAGCCAACGCAGTGGATAATAGCCACCCTCCGGGGAGGCCGGCCGTTTTTCATAACAATCTTGCCGCCGGTAGGGCCGGTAGCGTTGTTCAGACGTTCGAACTGCATGCTGGTGTACACTTCCGTAAAACGGCCGTACCCGTACTGTTCTAATGGCGTCGGGTCAAAGGGTTTGTAGCCGGTGGCGATGATCAAAGCACCGATTTCAAGATTCAGGACTTCTTCTTGCATGTCGTGGTCTACGGCCATTACTTCACAGGCTTTAACGCATTGCATGCATTCGCTGCATCCCCCGCAGTTCAGGCAGCGTCCAGCTTCGCCTGCGATCTGATCCTGGCTGAATCCTAATAAAATTTCGTTAAAATTTCCCTCTCGTTTTTCTGGTTCAAGCCGCTTCATAGCGGTTCTGGCAATTGGAGGCACTGCCGTTATTTCCGGTTTGGAAAAGGTCCATTCCGTAGAACGTCCTTCTGTTAGATCAATGTCGTTTATAAATCGGTGAATGCTTTCGGCCGCCTCTTTTCCGCAGGCTACCGCTTCAACGACTGACTTCGGGCCGTACACCGCATCACCGCCGGCAAACACCCACGGGATCGATGTCTGCAGGGTTACCGGATCAGCCTCAATTCCTCCGTGTGGTTCCACCGGTATATCCTCAGCAGGGGCGAAATCAAGTACGGCAGTCTGGCCGATGGCAACAATCACCGTATCCGCGGGCAGGACCTGCAATTCGGTTGGATCATACTCTGGACTGAAGCATCCGTCAGCATCAAATACGCAGGTGCAGCGTTTAAATTCGATTCCCGAGACGATTCCGCCGGTTCCCGCAAATCTATTGGGCCCGAAGCAGTTGATGATTTCAACTTTTTCTTCCAGCAACTCTTCAATTTCATTTTCCCACGCCGGCATTTCTTCTCTGGACTCCAGGCAGACCATGGTTACTGCTTCAGCGCCCAGCCTCTTCGCCGTCAGGGCAACGTCAACAGCAACATTGCCTCCGCCTACTACAACTACCTTGGGTCCCAGAGCCGGAGGTTTGCCCAGCGCCACATCTTTTAGAAAGGCAACACCCGGCAGCACCCCTTGCAGGTCTTCTCCTTCAACTCCCAGTTTGCGGCTGCCGTGAAGGCCTGTGGCCAGAAAGGCGGCCTTGAAGCCGTCGTTTTTCATTCCGTTAAGCGTAATATCCGTGCCGAAAGTAACCCCGGTTTTTATGGTCACTCCCATTTTTTCAATAGTTTCGATTTCAATCTCCAGAATATCTTTTGGAAGACGGTACTCAGGAATTCCGACGGCCATCATGCCTCCGGCAACAGGGAGTTTTTCAAAAACAGTTGCCTGATATCCCTTTTGTGCCAGGAAATAGGCGCAGGTCAGGCCGGCCGGTCCGGCGCCCACTACAGCGACCTTTTCCTCCCGCTTTTCTTCGACCGCGGGAACATATTGTGATTCACCGTACAGATCTTCATCTGCCAAAAACCTGTGCAGAGACCGGATGGCCAGCGGCCCGCCGGTATCCCCACGGCTGCAGATCGATTCGCAGGGATGGTGGCAAATCCGGCCGCACACACCGGGGAAAGGGTGCTCCTGTTTGAACAGTTCAAGCGCTTGCCTGTTTTTACCTGCCCTGATCAGGGCGATGAATCCCTGAACGGCCACATGCGCCGGACAGGCTGCTTTGCACGGTGCCGTACCTTTTTTATCAATGCAGAAGGTTGCGGGGACGGCCTGAGGAAAGGAACGATAAACCGCTTTGCGCTCAGACAAACCCTCGTCAAAGGTGCTGACCATGCCAATGGGACAGACTTCAGTACAATCACCACAACCTGTACATTTGTCTTCTATCACGTATCTGGGTTTACGCCGTAGAGTTACCTCGTAATTACCCACAAAACCCGATACATGTGTGACTTCGCTGTAAGTGTAAAGGGTGATATTGGGATGCTGGCCGATGCTAACGGTTTTGGGGGTGGATATGCATGCGGCACAGTCGAGAGTCGGAAAAGTTTTGTCCAGTTTGGCCATCTGGCCGCCGATAGAGGGCTCCCGCTCCACAAGGTGGACGTCGAAACCCGCTTCGGCCGTTGTGAGCGCTGCCTGCATTCCGGCGATCCCCCCGCCGATGATCAGAACCGACTTTTTTACCGCAACTTCACGGGTTTCAAGCGGCGCATGCCAGACGACACGCATAACGGCGGCCGCTACCAGGTCCTTGGCCTTGGCCGTTGCTTCTATGGTGTCCAGGGTTACCCATGATGACTGTTCCCGGATATTGGCCATCTGTAAATAGTATGGATTCAGCCCGGCCTGTTCACAGGCTTTTTGAAAGGTTGCTTCGTGCATGCGGGGTGAGCACGAAGCTTCCACGATGCGGTTGAGGCCGTAGGTTTTTATGTCATTGACAATTAGCTCCTGTCCGGGATTGGAACACATAAACTCGTAATCCCGGGCAACAGCAACATGATCGAGAGTTTGAGAGTATCGGACCACTTCCTCAACATCGACTTTAGGGGCGATGTTCATCCCGCAGTGGCAGATGTATACACCGATTTTAGGTTTGTCGTGTTGCAGCATGGCTGTTTCAAACCCCTCTTAAGGGAACCAGCAGTTTCTTTAACCCCAGATCTGCGGGTTTCATACCCAGAGCAATCCCTGCAAGCTGTGTAAAAAAAGGAACAGGTACCGGATGGAGGCCGAACATCTGCTGTCCGGCGTCAAGATTGAACTGGCACAGCGGACAGACCGCGGCGACCATATCAGCGCCCTTTAAATGAACTTCACGGATGATGCGGGATATTAGCGGGCGGCACTCCTTGGCATAAGAAACCGCGTGAAATGCTCCACAACAAAGCGTTGTGGCAGAATGCTCCACAAAATTAAATCCGAGTCTTTCGATGAAACGCTCTAAGATCATCGGATGCTCCGGGACATCTATATCCCCCCACGGCCGGGTGAGCTGACATCCATAATACCCCGCTACGGTATAATCTTTGAGGTTGTTAGGTCGCTTTCGAGCCCAGACATCTGCCGGCAGGTCATTGTATAAAACATCCAGATAATGACGGACCGCAATGCTCCCTTCAATGGAGAGGCCCTCTTGGGCCAGCACCGCGTTAATGCGGGACAGTTTTTTCGGATTGTCCGTCAGAATCTGATTTGCTTTGCGGAATGTGGTGTAGCAGGCGTTGCAGATCGTTACGATTTCCTTGAGGCCATGGGCCTGAGCCAGGGCGAAATTCCTTGCGGCCAGTGCCAGGGCTTTAAACTCATTCACACTGAAAAAGGCCGTGGCTCCGCAACAGTTCCAATCAGAAATTTCAACGAGCTCGATTCCCAGTGCCCGGCTGACCGCATCCACCGATTCGCTGTATCCGGCAGCAGAGCCATAGGAGCAGCCTGAGTAAAAGCCGTATTTCACTCTTTCTCCTGTCTTTTGACTTCAGCCAGTAGTCGGCTAACCCTGTCCGGTTGGCTTAACCTGGAAGGGAAGAAATCGAGACGCCCTTTTTTTAACATGCGCATTGCCAGCGGTATGCTGCCGAGGGCATCCATTGGATGGCGGAGGGCATATCTGGCCATAAGCAATGGTTCATGGATTCTTCCGTAGCGCGCCACCACCTGTGTGAAAGAATGATACATGTCCGGCAGTTTGTGGTAAGCGGGAGAGAGCCCCCGCTGTACAGCCATCTGCTTGAGGGAATATATCAGATCAGTGACGGGAATTTCCTGGGGGCACCGGACAATGCAATAATAGCAGGAGACACAGTACCAGAGAGTATTTGATCGCAACGCCGTTATGATGTCGCCGTCGCGTATAAGGGCAAATAGTTCCCGGGGGGCATGATCCATCTGATCGGTCAAGGGGCACGAGGCGCTGCAGGTGCCGCACTGAATACATCTCAGGATTTTCCCGGCGTGGGCTTTTTCAAAAAAATCATACTTTAGATCAACTTCATCCATGATCTGCAGCACCCTTGATTATTAAACATTAGGGTCTATTATCGCAGCTTTCTACGTTGGCGGAGCTCTTTGCCAAAGAGCTGAAATATATTAGATTAACTTTTTTGTCAATCGCATAAAAGACTGCCATGCAAATTCATTCAATATGAACGCACTGCAATAGAGAGCAAAAATAAATGTTGATTTTTTTAAACTTGTATAATATTGATATTGCTCACAATTGACTGATACTTTGTGGCATCACACTTCGTACTGCAGTTACGTTTAAAATTACAGACTGCTGCAAGATGTTTAAGCGGGTTTTGGGCAAAAACCGATTTGCCTTAATGCCGCTTCAAAATTGATGTATAGGTGATCAGGGAGAAACATATGAAGCAACTGCGTCTCGTTTTTATTCTGGTTATTGCTGGAATCATGGCGGCATCTATAGTATGGTCCCAGGAGCAAGAGAACCTGGAAGGGGCCATGGACTTGAAAAGCAGAGAGTTCGGTCAACACCAACGATCCCAGGTAAGGTTTGACCACTATTTGCACGAAACCATCGTGCGCTGTCGGGTCTGCCACCATGATTTTTATGTGTTTTCCAATCGGAACGAAGGTAAAGGCAGCAAGTGCGCCACTTGTCACAAGCGGGAGATCAACAAAGACATCCCAATACCCTTGTTAACCGCTTTTCATAACAGATGCAAAGGCTGCCACGAGAATTACATCAAATGGGGTCGAGCTTCCGGCCCTGTTATGTGTGGTACATGCCACATAAAGACATAGCTGCATTTGAATAGACATACGGTTTTTGACGGCGTTGTTCAAATTTCGCCTGAATATTATCAAAGGAGAAGAAAATGTATCAGTTTGTAACCGGTCCTCTGGCATGGCTTGCCTTTATTATTTTCTTTTTCGGTTTGGTCCTTCGTATCGTACTCTACGTTAGAGGCCTTGACTGGAAACTCGACAGGGTAACATACTCGGTCAATGTCTCTTATGGAATCAAAGGAGCCATAAGATCCATTATCTTTTGGATATTTCCGTTTGGTACAAGAAGCATGCGCAAAAATCCGGTATTTACCGTAATGGTGTTTGTTTTTCATATCGGACTGTTGATAACGCCTGTTTTTTTACTGGCCCATAATGTCATTCTTGAAGAAAAATGGGGGATAAGCTTTTGGACACTGCCTGAAACAGTTTCTGATATTTTGACAATTGCAGTCATAGTATCTGCTCTCTTTTTGATTCTCAGGCGCATTGCACTTCCTGAAGTCAGAATTATTACAAACGCTTACGATTACCTGCTTATGGTAATTTCAACGGCACCCTTTATCACCGGTTTTCTGGCTTACCACCAGGTCTCGGGCTACGAGTTCTGGTTAATCCTTCATATTCTCAGCGCTGAGGTCATGCTGGTCGCCATACCTTTCACCAAATTGTCTCATATGGTGCTTTTCTTTTTATCCAGAGGGCAGCTTGGCATGGATTACGGCATCAAGCGCGGCGGCATGAAAGGATATAATCTGTCCTGGTAACTTTTAACATTTAACTTTCTCAAGGGATAAAAATTATGGCTGAAGGAACTCTTTGCAACAGAAAAATGATAAACACCAGGGAAGCGCTTCTGGAGCTGTTGGCGGACAAGAGCGGGAAGCTATATTATGAAGAGATGAACCAGCTTGATGTTCAGACCAATGCTTTAGCGGAGACAATTCGGGCTACATGCAAGTCCCGTATTAGGACCTGGCTTGAAATATGCACCCACTGCGGTTTGTGTGCTGAAAGCTGCTTCTTTTATCTGGCAAACAACAATGACCCCAAGCAGGTCCCATCATATAAGATTCAATCGACCCTCGGTGAAATCGTAAAACGAAAAGGCAACGTGGACAATGCTTTTATGCAGATGACCATGGATACGGCCTGGGCAAAGTGCACCTGCTGTAACCGCTGTGGTATGTACTGCCCCATGGGGATAGACATGGGTGTCATGTTCGGTTATTTGCGAGGTCTTTGCTTCTCACAGGGGTTTGTGCCCTGGGAGATGAAGATCGGTTCCGGCATGCACCGAATTTTCAGGGCCCAGATGGATGTGACCGTCGAGGACTGGGTTGAAACTTGTGACTGGATGAGGGAAGAATGGGAGGATGACTATCCCGGCCTGGAAATTCCAGTCGACAAAAAAGGTGCGGATATTATTTATACTGTTAATGCCAGAGAGGCCAAGCATTATCCGGAAGATATCGCCGAAGCCGCCGTCCTTTTCCATCTGGCCGGTGAAAACTGGACGGTTCCCAGTGAGGGCTGGGAACTGACGAGTCTTGCCATGTTCGCCGGTGACTGGGAAGCATGCAAGATGCAGGTCGAAACGGTTTACGATGCCATGTACCGCTTAAATCCCAAACAGATGGTTGCCACCGAATGCGGTCATGCCTACCGGGCCACCGTATTGGAAGGTCCTTACTGGGCGGGTCTTAAAACCGGAAAGCCGCCTGTTGACAGCATTCACTATGTTGAATGGGTTGCCGATGCCCTGCGGACCGGTAAACTTAAAATTGATCCGGACAAAAAGATCAAGGAGCCGGTTACCTACCAGGATTCGTGCAATTATATCAGGAGCGGCGGGCTCAGTGATGCCGCCAGGGAAATCATGAGCTATATTGCCGAAGACTTTCGGGAAATGACGCCCAACCGTGAGCACAATTTCTGCTGCGGCGGCGGCGGCGGGCTGAACGGTATCGGCCGTTACCGCCAGGAGCGTAATGCCGGTCTGAAAGTCAAGCGGGACCAGATCCTTGCCAGCGGGGCCAAGCTTGTGGTTTCACCGTGTCACAACTGCTGGGACGCCATCCGGGATCTGGAAGAGGTCTACGAGGACGGCATCCGCTGGTCCTTTTTAAAACCGCTCCTTCTAAAGATGGTCATTGTGCCTGAACATTTAAAACCTGCTGAATCTGAAGCGACTTAGCAAACATTGCAATATAACGCTTTTGAGAACATCGGGGTAAACAATTTAATTAAAAAAATCGCTCAACTTAGGTTCAAGATAGAAGATCAAACTTCTCAATAACCTCGGGAGAAAAACCCCGAAGACCGGCAATTTCCTACATCATAGCTTATTGACAGCCTACAAAAGATCCTTGTTTCGCTATAGCGGGACAAGGATCTTCTCATTTCTTTAGAATTATTTATGAAAAATATTTCTGTATCATCTTGCTATTTTCAGTGTGTGATTTGAAAAAAATGTTGCTTTTTCAAGGCCGGTATACTATTGATTCGGAGTTGATAAGAAGTTTTACTCCAGACTGGCACATTGCAGTACAACACTTTGTAGCACTATATACAGAAACTGATTTATATAAAGAAGAGATATAGTGCAAAAGCTTAATCAAGACGTGATGTTTTGCAGTGTTTATCTAGTCGATTCCTTCTCCATTTATTAAATCCTGCAAGCGTATAGTTTGCTAAAGATACAGGCAATTGATTACTTTAGTAATATTCATCGAACTCAAGTTCTGAAGGTGGGTCCGAAAAATAATATCGGCTTCAGATACAAAGCAACAATCTGGCAAATTTCCTTAAAAAATGCAATATCTCCATTTCAAAGGAGGTGTATAGATGAGTTCATCGGGGATGAGGCCCGTAAAGCGACTGCATATCATCCTGGTGCTGGTTTTAGTCAGCATTCTATGCACTTCGCCGGCATGGTCCCAGGAGCAAGAAGGCCAGGAAGGGATCATGGACCTGAAAAGCAAGGGATTCAGCCAACACTATCAGCCGCCGGTTAAGTTTGACCACTATTTACATGAAACCCTTTTGCGCTGCAGAGTTTGTCACCACGACTTTAATGTGTTATCTAACAGAAACTTTGGTAAAGGCAGCAAATGCGCCAGTTGCCACAAGGAGAAACTAAAAAAGGATATCCCGGTGCCCCTGTTGACGGCCTATCATAAAAAATGCAGAGGCTGTCATGAAAATTATTTAAAATGGGGTCGCCGCAGCGGTCCTGTAATGTGCGGTATCTGTCACAAATAAAAACAATTAATACTTAACTTCTTTTGCCGGAAGATATTTTTGTGTTAAAACTGCCGGTATGACTTAAACGGTTGCAAAGAAAGGAGGATATCAACCTTTTTAATCATAGCAGTATTTAATTATTGGTGCACCCGGGGCCTAAGAAGCATAAAATTAGGTTCCAGATCTTAAAACGGGCGCTAAGCCCAAAATCTGGGATTTCAGTGCTGTTGTCAGGCAATCGGGTAAACCTACATCGTGTGTACCAAGGAAAGGAGGTAATATGGCACTAACACGTCGAGAGTTTATCAAGTGGTCAGGGAGTGCGGGGGTAGCCGCAGCTGCCCTGTGTCTTGGCTTGGATTTGAAACCGGTGCAGTCTTATGCCGCCGGCTTGAAAATCCTTAAAGCCAAGGAGACCACCACCATCTGTCCTTACTGCGCCGTCGGATGCGGCATCATCTGCCACTCTAAGAAATCCGGCCGGCTTATCAACACCGAGGGCGATCCGGACCATCCCATCAATGAAGGATCTTTATGCGCCAAGGGGGCGGCTCTTTTCCAGATGACGGAAAACAAGGCCCGCCTGACAAATCCCCTCTACCGGGCGCCTGAAAGCGACGAATGGGAGGAGCTTGAATGGGAAGATGCTATTCAGATGATCGCCGAACGGGTCAAAAAAACCCGTGACGCCACCTTCACCGAGAAAAACGCTAAAGGCCAGGTGGTCAACCGTACTACCGGCATCGCCCATGTGGGTTCAGCGGCCCTGGACAATGAGGAATGCTGGGTCTTGCAGGGCATCATGCGCGCCATGGGCCTGGTCTATATCGAACATCAGGCTCGTATCTGACACAGCGCGACTGTTGCGGCTCTGGCAGAGTCGTTCGGACGCGGTGCCATGACCAACCATTGGATCGATATTCGCAATTCCGACTGCATCCTGATCATGGGATCCAATGCAGCCGAAAACCATCCGATTTCCATGAAGTGGGTCGAGGCGGCTACAGATAAAGGGGCCAAGCTTATCAGCGTTGATCCCCGTTTTACACGTACATCATCAAAAGCCGACATATACGCTCCTTTGCGGTCGGGTACCGACATCGCCTTTTTAGGCGGGATGATGAATTACATCCTCACCAACAAAAAATACCACAAGGAATACGCGGCCAATTACACCAACGCCAGCTTTATCTTAGGTCCCAAGTATGATTTCAAAGACGGTATTTTTGCCGGCTTCGATTCCGGGACAAAGAAGTACGACAAGTCCATGTGGGCTTTTGCAAGA
Organism: Desulfobacterales bacterium; assembly: GCA_030145595.1. Classification (GTDB taxonomy): domain Bacteria; phylum Desulfobacterota; class Desulfobacteria; order Desulfobacterales; family UBA11574; genus Desulfatibia_A. Next base: position 22,368 of record JAQYVG010000008.1, read on the forward strand.
GATGGCAAAGGCATTCCCAAGAGGGACCTGACCCTAAAGGACCCGCGCTGCGTTTTCCAACTGATGAAGAAACACTACGCGCGTTATACCCCGAAAACGGTTTCGGCCATCACCGGCACTTCAACCAAGGATCTCAAAAAGGTGTGGGAAACTTACGCCAAAACCGGGGCCGTGGATCAGACCGGCACCATCATGTACGCCATGGGCTGGACCCAGCACACGACGGGTGTGCAGAACATCCGTATGATGGCTATGATTCAGCTCATTTTGGGCAATATGGGAAGGCCCGGCGGCGGCGTCAATGCCTTGCGCGGGGAGTCAAATGTGCAGGGTTCCACCGACCACTGCCTGCTGTGGCACATCTGGCCGGGCTATTTGAAAACGCCCAGGGCATCCAATGTTTCTTTGGAGGCTTATAATAAGAAGTGGACTCCTACGACCAATGATCCCATCAGTGCCAACTGGTGGCAGCACACCCCCAAGTATTCGGTCAGTTTCCTCAAATCAATGTTCGGCGAAGCCGCCACCGCTAAAAACGATTTCGGTTATTCCTGGATGCCGAAGGTGGATGACGGCGTGGTGTATTCCTGGCTGGACCTCTTTGATGAAATGTACAAAGGGAGCTTCAAGGGCTTTTTTGCCTGGGGCCAGAACCCGGCCTGTTCCGGGGCCAACGCCAACAAGACCCGCAAGGCCATGGCCAAGCTGGACTGGATGGTCAACGTCAACCTTTTTGACAACGAAACCGCCTCGTTCTGGAAAGGGCCCGGCATGGAGCCCGGAGAAATCAAGACCGAAGTCTTTGTCCTGCCGTGTGTCACCAGTGTGGAAAAAGAGGGCTCGATTACCAACTCCGGCCGCTGGAGCCAGTGGCGCTATCAGGCTGCCAAACCGCCCAGGGGCTGCAAGCCCGACGGCGATATTATGGTCGAGCTGTTTGAAAAAATCCGCGCGTTGTACAAAGACGGCGGAGCATTTCCCGAGCCGATCCTCAATATGCGCTGGGATTTTGTCAACAAAGGCAAATTCGATGCCCACGCCGTGGCCAAGCTGATCAACGGGTACTTTGAAAAGGATACGACCGTAAAGGGCAAGTCCTTTAAGAAGGGCACCCTGGTTCCGTCTTTCGCCTATCTAAAGGACGACGGCTCCACCAGCTCGGCTAACTGGCTATATTGTAATTCCTACACGGAAAAGGGCAACATGGCCGCGCGACGCGGCAAGAAAGATCCCACCGGTATGGGGCTGTATCCCGAATGGTCCTGGTGCTGGCCGGTAAACCGGCGTATCATTTACAACCGCGCGTCGGTTGACATGAACGGCAAGCCCTGGTCGAAAAATAAAAACATTCTGGCATGGAACGGGAAAAAATGGGTGGGCGACGTGCCCGACGGCGGCTGGCCGCCCATGGTAAACCAGGCCAAGACCAGGCGGCCCTTTATTATGAAGCCGGACGGTGTGGCCTCGGTCTTCGGTCCCGGCCGGGCCGACGGACCTTTTCCCGAGCATTACGAACCGATCGAGTGTCCGGTGGAGAAAAACCTGATGTCAGGTACTTTCACCAATCCAGTGGCGGCGATTTACGGAACAGATGCGGATGTTTACAAAACCTGTGATCCGCGTTTTCCCTTTGTGTGCACTACCTACCGGGTCACCGAGCACTGGCAGACCGGTGTGCTTACCCGCTGGCAGCCCTGGCTGCTGGAGACCCAACCAGCGCTTTTTGTGGAAATGAGCCTGGAACTGGCCAAATTAAAGGAGATTGCGAACGGTGAAAAGTGCAAAGTCTCCTCGGGTCGCGGTGAAGTGGAAGCTGTGGCCATGGTGACCGGACGGTTTAAGCCCTTTACCATTATGGGACAGACCATTCACCAAGTGGGCCTGCCCTGGTGCTTTGGATGGGTGCATCCCGAAGATGGCGGAGATTCGGCCAACCTGTTGACTCCATCCGCCGGTGATCCCAACACAAGAATCCCGGAGACCAAGGCGTTTATGGTCAACGTGGAAAAATTAGGAAAAAGGGGGTAAGTCATGGCTGGTAAATTTTTCTTTGTAGATACGACCCGTTGTACCGCCTGCCGCGGCTGCCAAATTGCCTGCAAGCAGTGGAACAAGCTGCCCGCCGGCAAAACCATGCAGTACGGCTCCTACCAGAACCCGGCGGATCTGGATGGCAACACCTACCGCCTGGTGCGCTTTGATGAGCATCCCTCCAAGAAGAACTCCATGGTCTGGTATTTTTTCACAGAGGCCTGCCGTCACTGCCTGGCGCCGCCGTGTAAAAAGAAGGCCGACCAGGTTGTAAAGGATGCCATTATTGTGAACGACTTTGGGGCGGTTCTATACACCAAGGACACCAAAAAGCTGAAAAAAGCAGCCAAGGCCATTAAACAGGCCTGTCCCTGGAGTATTCCCAACTGGAGCAATAAAAAGAAGCAGATCGTCAAGTGCCATATGTGCCACGAACGCGTTGCGGCCGGGTTGAAAACGGCCTGTTCCAAGGCCTGTCCCACCGGAGCGCTTAACTTTGGTGAGGAGGCCGAGATGAAAAAGCTTGCCAACGAGCGTCTGGCAGCGGCCAAGAAAAAATTTGGCAAAGGTGAGATTCTGGACCTCGAAGACGTGCGGGTACTATATTTGGTAATAGATGAACAGTCCAAATATCGCCCGGTAGCGCTTTAATCGGGTTTAGGGGCTCCGCTAAGGCGGAGCCCCTAATTTTTTTGTATTTTATGGCAAAAATCAATTATTGAGCAGTACATTATTTCACGCAAAGGCGCAAAGCCCGCAAAGGAAAACAAAGATAAATTGTTAAAGAATCTTGGCGTCTTTGTTTACCCCGTAGGTCCCCGTGGAATTGCCGGGACAAGCCCCGTAGAATTACC